>JACFMY010000692.1 GCA_019455155.1 Caldilineaceae bacterium | reverse complement strand
AAATAGCCGGCCATCAGCAGGTCGCCCCGCACGGCAATCTCCCCGCTTTGGCCACACGGCACAGGCCGTCCATCCTCATCGACGATTGAAATCTGGGTAAGCAGGGCGGGCCTGCCGCAACTCGCAAGCCTTGCTTCATTGGCGTGAGTCAGCGCTTCGATATGATCTTCGCGCGACAGGATGGTGCACACCATCGGAGCTTCGGCCTGACCGAAGGTCTGAACCATGACCGGCCCGAACACGCCCATAGCCTGCCGCAGCTTTTCAACGGACATCGGGGCCGCAGCATATATGAGATTTTGCAGGGAGGAGAAATCGCGGCCGTCTATCTCAGCATGTGCAAGCATCGTGTAGATGACCGTCGGCGGGAGAAAGAGCGTGGTGACCCGGTAACGTTCTATGGCCTCCATCACCGCCAGTGGCTCCGCGCGGTCAATGATGGCAATTGTCGCGCCGATCGCGAACATGCACATCGCGACCACGCCTGCGGCATGCGTGATCGGAGCAGCGGCCAGATTCACTGGGTGCCCTTCATGATGGATGCCCGCGTGAAAATTTGCGACAAGCGTGGCCCAGGTTCTATGCGTCCACATCGCGGCCTTGGGTTTGCCGGTCGTTCCCCCGGTGCTGAAGAGCGAACACACCGCATCCATGTCAGGACCGGGAATGTCGGCTGGGCTGAATGTGTCCGGAAGAGCCATGCAATCCGGCAGGCCGACCGTTGGGCAGCCAGCGATTGTTGCGGCCGTATCGGCCATGGTCTTCAGGTCGGAATGTGCAATAAGCAGATCGCATCTGGTTGTGGTGAGAAACGCGCCCAGATCATCCGCAGGGTTCTTGTCATTTGCCGGTATCCAGATTCCGCCAAGCCGCAAAACCGCCAGAACGGCGACGACTGCGTCCGCGCAATTTGGCGCCAGTACCGCGATGCGCGGGGCAGGCTTTGCCGTGAATTGACCGATCCACCCTGCCATCGCCTGGCTCGCGCGCTGAACCTCTGCGTAGCTGGTGCTTGTTTGGCCCTGAACCAGGCAGGCTCTGTTGCTGAACTGGGCCGCGGCGCGATCAAAAAATTCAATTAATCGCATAGGATCGCCCCGACGCTAGAGAAGGCTCAAAGAGCATCATGTCAGCCCCAAGCACAGCCCACGACATTGCCAAATAACGCATGCACGCATGACTATGTCTTTTCATAGAGCGTTACAACGCAAGCGCCGCCGAGGCCCAGATTATGCTGCAAGGCGTGGGTGGGATTTTCCACCTGCCGCTCACCCGCGTTGCCTCGCAACTGACGGACCAGTTCGAAACATTGCGCTAGGCCCGTAGCGCCCAATGGATGGCCCTTGGACAGGAGACCGCCCGAGGGATTGACAACGGTTTTGCCGCCATAGCTGTTGTCGCCATCCGCGATATATTTTTGTGCACCGCCTTCCGGGCACAGCCCAAGTCCCTCATATGTGATCAGTTCATTATGCGCAAAGCAGTCGTGCAGCTCGACAATACCGATGTCTTCCGGGCCCACGCCGGCCCTTTCGTAGACCTTGCGAGAGGCGGTGACGGTCATGTCATATCCAACGACCTGCATCATATCGGCTGCCTCGAAAGTCGAGGGACGGTCCGTGACCATTTCCTGCGCCGCGATGCCAATGCCGTGTGAAATGCCTCTCCGACGGGCGAGGCCCCGCGACATCAAAACCGCGGCTGCGGCCCCGCACGTGGGCGGACAGGCCATCGAACGGGTCATAACACCCGGCCAGATCGGCGGGGCATCGAGCACGTCTTGGACACTCATTTCGGTACGGAAGATGGCGAGCGGATTGTGGGCGGCGTGCCGGCTGGCCTTTGCCCTGATGGCAGCGAAATCCTCGATCGTCGTGCCGTATTTCCGCATGTGGGAAAGGCCCGCACCGCCGAAATAGCGTAACGCCAACGGCAGGTCCACATCGACCAACTCGTCGGTCGCCTCGTCAAAGCGGGCGAACGGCGACGGCCGATCCTTGAAGATCTGGCCTACGGCGCCCGGGCTCATCTGTTCAAATCCGAAGGCAAGAACGCAGTGGGCGGCACCGCTTTCAATCGCTTGTCGCGCCATGTACAGGGCGGCGGATCCGGTCGAACAGTTGCTGTTCACGTTGAAGATCGGGATGCCGGTCATTCCCACGCGGTACAGCGTCTTGTTGCCGGAACAGCTGTCGCCATAAACGAAACCTGCATAGGCCTGCTCGACCGCCGTGTAATCGACACCGGCGTCCGCCAATGCCATT
>JACFMY010000691.1 GCA_019455155.1 Caldilineaceae bacterium | reverse complement strand
CGCGCATTGAACTTGGGCACATTCATGGCCAGCAAGAGGACAGCCATCACCGGCGCCACCAGCCAGAACAGCGCCCAACGGAGGGTGCGGCGTCCTACGGCGCCGGCCCGCCAGAGTCGCCATACGGTCCAAACGGTAATGAGCCCGTAGGGAATCAACAGCCACACGGCCCAGCGTTCCAGTACGGTCTCGCCGCTGGTAAAGCCAATGGCTACATCGAGCAGCGCCTCACGCACCTTGAGTGTGCCCGCCCAATAGCTGCGATCGATCTGTAGCCGTGTGTACAGCGCCGACAGCCAGGGCACGTAGAGCAGCAAAACTGCGGTCTCGGCCCCCAGGAAGGCCAGCAGGCGCTGCCGCGCACCGCCATCGGCTCCGTACGCGCGCCGCGCCAGCGCCCAGTCGATCCCATAGGCCAGGCCGAGGGCCAGGAGTAAGAAGAAGGCAAAGTAGTGCGTATAGATAGCCGCCACGGCTACACCAACATAGGCCACCCAGAACCGCCACTCTTGCCGCTGCCCCTGGCTGGCCAGTCGCGCCAACAGGTAGCCGGCCAGCGCGCCCAGCGCGGTCAGCTGGGCGTACATGCGGGCTTCCTGGGCATAGTAGACCAACAGGGGATGCAGGGCAGCCAAGAGTGCGGCCAGCAGCGCGGCCCGGTAGCTGCCGGTCAACCGGCGCGCGAGCAGCGCCAGAAAGGACACCGTGAGGACATTGAACCAGGCGGAAGGGAAACGCAGGCTCCACTCGCTCCAGCCCGCCAACCGTCCCCAACCCGCGACAACGTAATAGTAGAGCGGCGGCTGAATATCGCTGGCCGTCCAGCGCGTCAGCTCGTCCAGGCCGCGGCGGGCGATGGCGGCGGTCACCCCTTCGTCATACCACAGACTCTGGCCGTCGAGGCGGAAAAGGCCCAGGCCAAATGCGAGCAGAAGCAGCAACAGCAGCGCCAGACGGTCGCGGCTACGCAGCAGGCTCATAGATTACGTCAACCTTTTGTGCAGCTCACCGGCGTCGGCCAGCTCAACAGGCGCGTCGGCCGCGGGCACGGCCAGCGCGGCGGCCTGGCGATGTAGGAGCATGCTGGCGCCGGCCGCAATCAGCTCGCCGGCGGTGGTCCAAATGCGCATGGCCAGGGCGATAGCCGTCACCGCGCCGCCGCCCAGCAGGGGCGCCAGCAGCACGTAGAACGCGCCCTCGCGCACACCCAGACCGCTGGGCGTAATGAAGCTGATAAAGCCAATGGCATAGGCGACCGGATAGGCGGCGACAAGATGAGGCGCCAGCGCCCACATCTCTGCTGGGGAATAGATATTCAATGCAAAGGCCAGGGTTGCAAAGGAAACGCCCCACAGCAGCCAGTCGGCCATGGCCATAATGAGCACCCAGACCAGCTGCCCACGTGAGAGCCCGGAGGCCAGGGCAGGCCGGTGCAAACGATGGAGTCCACAATTGATCATGTCGATGAGCCAGCCGGGCCGGACCAGAAAGACCACCACGGGTAGCAAACCGGCGGCGATGAGCCACGGCGTAGCCTGGGATAGCAGATCGGTGAACAGCCCCCAGTTGCCGGTGAACCAGAAATAGATCGCGGCCAGGGGCGCTACAGCTAGAATAATGAGCACCTGGTAGAGCACGACGCTGGTCAGCGTAGCCTCGGGCGAAATGCCGCGGCGCTGGCACAGCAGTGTCATGGAGAGAGGCTGCCAGATATTGCCGGGGATATAGCGGACAATCGCGCTGAGAAACCAGATCCGCACGGCCGGGGCATAGGGCAGCCGTCCGCCCAACAGGAAGAGCAGGTGGCGCCAGAGGGCAATCTCAACCGCCCAGGCCAGCAGCAGAAACAGAGCAGACCCGGCCAACCAGGCCAGGTTCAGCTGCCACGGATGGCTTTGCAGCTCTTCCCACTGGCTGCGCAGGAGGAAGGCGATAAAGACCAGCCCCAGCACCACAAAAACCGGCTGCAGGCGCCGAACGAGGTGCGTCCACATAATTGATCCGGAGCAGCGTACCACGACCGCGCCAAAAGCACGAATTCCCCCCACCCAATGGTGGCGCCGATCCTGGAATACCGCACCTGCCACAGGCCGTAGGGCGCGGCCCTCGCGGCCGCCCGCACGCGTCATGGCACGGCCGGTGTAACGGTGAAACCACGAGGTGGATCGATCCAACGGGCGGGGGCCAGCCCCGCCCCTACGGGTTGGCACGCACCCGCCACAGGCCGTAGGGCGCGGCCCTCGCGGCCGCCCGCACGCGTCATGGCACGGC
>JACFMY010000058.1 GCA_019455155.1 Caldilineaceae bacterium | reverse complement strand
CAATCGTCCCCACGTTCACATGGGGCTTCTTCCGCTCAAATACCGCCTTGGACATAAGGGTAGCCTCCCACTTTAATCTCTAAGAGCTCTATCTACAAACCCAAAAGCGTTGTGAATTATTCCTGATCTGGCACAACTGCACCGCCGAGAACACCTCCGGCGGTGCAGCGTATGAAATATCTATGAGTGCTGTGCAGCGCCTATCGCCACAAGCTTAATAGTATACCTGAGCCACGCCTGACAGCCAAATTGGCAACTTGACAAAATCATCTATGTTCTTTTGGGACCGGAAGGGTAATGGCTGGGGAGGCGAGGAGTGAGTATGGGGACAAGTTTGCCACTTGTCCCCATAGCGATCCGCGTCAAGCCTGACCCTTCAGGATCTTTTCGGCTATGTTCTGGCTCACAGGCATATACTTCTCGAACTGCATGGTGAAGTTGCCACGGCCACTGGTCATGGAGCGCAGGTCCGTGGCATACCCAAACATCTCGGCTAGCGGCACCAACGCCTTGACAGCCTGGACGCCGCCGCTGCGCGGCTCCATGCCCTCGACCTGACCACGTCGCGACGAAAAATCACCCACCGTATCGCCGACGAAATCATCAGGCACGATGGCTTCTACCTTCATCATGGGCTCCAACAGGATGGGTCCAGCTTTCTGTGCGCCATCTTTGAAGGCCATGCTACCAGCGATTTTGAAGGCCATTTCGCTGGAGTCGACCTCATGGTAACTGCCATCCACGAGAGCAACCTTCACGTCGACCACCGGGTAGCCGGCCAGCACCCCGCTCTCCAATGCTTCCTGTATGCCCTTCTGGACAGCGGAAATATACTCGCGGGGTACGACTCCACCGACGATCTTGTCTTCGAACAGGAAGCCGGCGCCGGCGTCGTTGGGCGC
The DNA here is from genome assembly GCA_019455155.1 of Caldilineaceae bacterium. GTDB lineage: Bacteria > Chloroflexota > Anaerolineae > Caldilineales > Caldilineaceae > JACFMY01. The sequence goes on along the minus strand of JACFMY010000058.1, from coordinate 21,249 downwards.
CATCTCCAGCCAGACATGGCCATATTGGCCGCGACCACCGCTCTGGCGCACAAAACGCCCTTCAACCTTGACCGGCCGCGTGATGGTCTCGCGATAAGCGACCTGTGGGCGGCCGACATTGCACTGGACGCGGAACTCGCGTTTGAGGCGGTCCACGATGATGTCCAGGTGTAACTCGCCCATACCCGAAATGATTGTCTGGCCGGTCTGGTCATCATACTGGACCCGGAAGGTGGGATCCTCCTCAGCCAGCTTGATCAGCGCGTCGGTCAGCTTGTCCTGATCGCCCTTAGATTTCGGCTCAACTGCGACCTTGATCACGGGTTCGGGGAACTCAATCGTTTCCAGAATGATCTGAGCCTTCTGGTCACTTAGGGTTTCGCCGGTGTAGGACTCTTTCGGGCCCACGATGGCGGCAATGTCGCCTGCGCTGACTTCCTTGACGTCTTCACGTTTGTCCGCGTGCATACGGACCAGACGTCCAATGCGCTCGCGGCGGCCCCGAGTAGAATTATAGACCGTTTCGCCCGAGCGGAGCACGCCTGAGTAGACACGCACATAAGCAAGGCGGCCCACAAAGGGATCGGTCACGATCTTGAATACCAGGCCAGAGAAAGGAGCATTAGCGTCCGGCTCGCGGGTATCAACCGCGCCTGAATCAGGATTGACGCCCTGAACCGCCGGCACATCTACCGGGCTGGGCAAATAGCGCACGATCGCATCGAGCAGCAGCTGGACGCCCTTGTTACGCAGCGCGGAGCCGCACAGGATAGGCACAACCTCGTTGTTGCATACAGCCTTGCGCAGTGCGCCATATAGCTCTTCGTTCGAGATCTCCTCACCATCGAGGAACTTCAACGTCAGGGCGTCGTCGGTCTCAGCGATACGCTCCACGAGATTCTCGCGTGCGGCCAGCGCGGCTTCCTGCAGCTCCTCCGGCACATCTATGATCGTTGGCATCGCGCCCAGCTCGTCGGTGAAAACGTGGGCCTTCATCTCAAAGAGGTCGATGACACCCTTGAACGTATCCTCGACGCCGATCGGCAACTGAATGGGCAAGGGATTGGCGCCCAGCCGCTCAACAATCATCTCGATCGTACGCTCAAAGCTAGCGCCGACGCGATCCATCTTGTTCACAAAACAAATACGGGGCACGTGATAGCGATCAGCCTGACGCCACACAGTCTCAGATTGGGGCTCGACACCTGCTACGGCGTCAAAGACCACCACACCGCCGTCAAGCACCCGCAAGCTACGCTGCACTTCTGCCGTGAAGTCAATGTGGCCAGGCGTATCTAGAATGTTGATCTGGCACTCTTCACCTGTAACACGGTCCTTCCAGGCAGTAGTGATCGCGGCCGCGGTGATCGTGATGCCACGCTCGCGTTCCTGGATCATCCAGTCGGTTACCGCGGTGCCTTCATGCACTTCACCCATGCGGTGAATGCGGCCTGAGTAGAACAGGATACGTTCGGTGGTCGTTGTCTTACCGGCATCGATATGGGCAATGATACCGATGTTACGGATGCGCTCAATTGTATACTCGTTGGCCATAACCGGTTCCTCGTCTTTGTCCCTCCGGGCCTGGTCAACCTAAGGGTCCGAGCAGGCAGGCGATGCTAGTCGCCGGGACATGTTTGCCTACCTATGTTATGTAGTCAGTTTCACACAAATCAAAGCGGCGCCCACGAACCCACAAAATATCTCCGCTATGCAATCAACGGAATGAACACCACATGGTGTATCCGTGAGCGGGGAGCGGTCTATTTGTGGGCGAGGCGCCGCATTAGACGTCATCGCAACGACGAAAACGTCTCTCTACAATAGATTTAGTAGCGGAAGTGCGCGAACGCCTGGTTGGCTTCAGCCATTCTATGCGTGTCTTCCCGTTTCTTGATGGTGGCGCCTTCGTTGCGGGCGGCATCCAATAATTCACCGGCCAACCTTTGCGCCATGTTTCGTCCGCTGCGCTTGCGCGCATTTTCGATGAGCCAACGCATGGCCAAAGCCTGGCGCCGGGCCGCACCAATTTCCATAGGAATCTGGTAGGTCGCGCCGCCGACACGACGGGGCTTGACCTCAACCAACGGCGTGGCATTCTTGAGCGCCTCGTCAAACACTTCAACAGCCGGCCGCTTGGTGCGTTCCTCAATAATGGCAAAGGCATCGTAGACGATGCTAGCGGCAAGACTCTTCTTGCCTCGCTCCATCACATTGTTCACGAACTTGGCGATCACTTCGCTATTATGGCGCGGGTCCGGCGTGACCTTCCGCAGTTCTGCACGGTTTCTTCGCATGGTTCCTTAATCTCCGCCTGTATCCAACGACTTAAGGGCTCTCCGGCGTTCCTGGCTGGCTTACTTGGGCCGCTTGGTCCCGTACTTGCTGCGACCGCGCTTGCGCTTGTCCACGCCCTGGCTATCTAACGCACCGCGTACAATATGATAGCGCACGCCAGGCAGGTCTTTGACACGGCCACCGCGCACCAACACGACACTGTGCTCCTGCAGATTGTGGCCCTCACCCGGAATGTAGGCAGTGACCTCGATACCGTTCGTCAACCGCACACGGGCGACCTTGCGCAACGCCGAGTTTGGTTTCTTTGGTGTGGTTGTGCGCACCTGGGTACACACACCGCGCTTCTGCGGGTTCCCCTTCTTCATGCGCCGGGTTCGCCCGGTGAGCGTATTCTGCGTAAAGCGCAGCGCCGGAGCCTTTTCTTTCTTGGCTACATCTTTGCGGCCCTTGCGGACCAACTGGTTAATTGTCGGCAAACCATCCTCCGCTTCTGGCACTGTGATCCGATCCACAGATCACGACAGGTTATCTACTGGTACAGCTCCCAGCAACTTTGCGAAACAAACAGCCAGCGCTACCGCCGGCTGTTAATTTTCCATCCTCTGCCCGCCCCATTGAGACAGGCAATTCCGACAATCGATCTAACAATTGTATGTCTGGTGGGTATGATGGACCCACGAACCAAGAGAATAACATAAACTGAACAGGCCGGTCAAATCTGTCATCACTTATTGTGCACACGGTCGCTCCGTGCACAATCCTGCTTCGCCGCCGGCCGCCTCAGCGCGCCGCTGGAATCGGGGCCATGTCGATACGTTGGCCATCCAGCGTTAGATAGTGCTTCATCAGATCGGCCGTGAGACAGGAGTGCACTGGCACGATACCTAAGAGATCCCCCACCCCCACCATGGTCGACAGGCTGGCAAATGCCTCTCGTGTGGTGCGCACCAGGCCGTGTTCTTGGGAGAGAGATGAAACCCAGGCCCCCTCGACCGGCGCGGACCAACCCGTGCCATCCAACCGCACGACTGCACCAAAATCTGGGCCGCCATCTTCACGCTGGAGATGGTCCTTAGAAAGATGTACTGCCCCGCCATACAGAACGATTTCACAGCGCTCGGGGTGGATGGAGACCACAGGGCAGGCCACCACCATGCCCACCTCCTGGAATGTACACGAGCCAATGCGCAGCTGCATGAGGTCATAGAATACAAAATTGCCGGGTCGCATCTCGTCGATGGAGGAAAAATCATCAAGCACGCTACAGGCCGGCGTATCGCCGATGGAAAGCTCGAGATCAGAGTAGCCAAGTTCCATGAGCCAGCCACGCGCCTGCTCCAGCCGCGACACAGTCAAGTCATAGGCGTCCCGGATCTCCCGGATCCCGGCTGCGCGGTAGGTGGTCCCATCGTGTGTGAGCAACCCTTGCAGGGATAGCCGGTCACACTCAACGATTGCTTTTGCCAGGTCTTTCACGGCGGCCTGGTCGTGCCAGGGAACGCCGCTGCGACCGTAGCCAGCATCCACTTCGATCCACGCGGCGACGGGTGCAACCAAATGTGTAGCCAGGAAATGGACCGTGGCCAGATTCTCCACCAGAAGATGCAGCCGCACCCGCTGCGCCAGCACATTGATCTTGTCAATCTCGCGCACATTGACGGGAAACGCGACGGTGATGTCGTACCACCCATGATCGGCGAAGTAGGTGGCCATATCCAGGGAAGAAGCAGTGATGGCCGTCACGCCAGCCTCGCGAAACCAGGCGCCGATTTCGGCAGACTGGTGCGTTTTAAAATGGGGTCGAAAGCGCACGCCGTTGCGTTGGGCCTTGGCTGCCATCTGCTGGATATTCGAGCGCACACGCTGAGCATCAAGCAGCATCGTAGGTCGAACGATCGAACCGAGCAAGTCGTTCACGACAACACCTCGTATGGCACCTCTACAGAAAAGCGATTCCATCTTCTCCCGCTACGTTGGCAGGAGAAAAACATATAGCCCAAACCAGACAAACGATCCGCGCAAAAAAAAGGCTCGGAACGTGAGATCCACATTCCGAGCCTTTGCGCTTACGCTGGACTACGTAGCCAACCTTGATGATTACATTCCAAGCTTGATCGTGATGCTGCCGTCGTCAGTCGATACATCGGCAGCTACGCCAAAGCTCGGGCTGGCCAACGTGCTGTTGATGTAAGCACTGACCATGTCCATGATTGGACCACTGAGGACCATACCATTAGCTGCTGCCTGGTCCAGATCGACCTGAAGCTGGCCGCCTGCGACCATGACCTTGCCCGATAGGTCCACTGTGTTGCCACCCAGGAACACGCCATCAGCGAAGGTGACCCGCAGGTCCACTTCATTGCCCGCGCCAAACCACGCGGTGATGTTCTCAATTGGCATGTTCGGGCCGCTGTTCTGCTTCAAAAGTTCCGTCAGGAAACTGCTGAACTGACTCTCCGTCCAGGTGACCTGGCCACTCATCAGTCCTTGCAGACCGACGGTCTGACCCTCCAGCGCCGCATCGAGGTTAATCGGTACTTCGCGACTCGGCACCTCTGCCTGGCCCATGGAGCAGCCAGCAAGGCTGGCCATCAGCAGCAGGGCAACCAGCGCTACAACCCAATTCCTCCGGTTAAGCATAGAAACCTCCCCTTGTCGTGGAAATCTTGAATTGTGTTATGGAACTATGCACAGCCCTCGTGATGGGAAAGCATCAGCACAATTATACCGCCTTTTTCCATCAGCGAAAACTGCAAAAACCAGTTTATGTTGACCCGCGATGGCTCAGCGCCCAGTGTGGTTGAGGGACCCTTATTATAGCAGTACGGAAATACATGTGCAACTCGCTCAAAATCTGCCCTTTGGAAGGGTAGCGCACTCCAAGGCCCGTTACTTAAGGTGGGCACGAGGAGCACAACCATCCATCCGGTTCGGCCCTCAACCCAGCGATCTCCAGTACACGAGTTCTTCCGTACCCGACCTTACAGGCTCTACGGCGCTTGACTGACAACGCGTTGCCACCATTCAGGTCTTCAGAACCAAGTTGCGTTCCAAGTAGCTCCAATGTAAGCGCGATACACAGAAAACAACGATTACCCTACGATCAGCCGACACCCACGAGCGGAACGTAGAGACTAGATGGTTGCGGACCGTGTCTGTAGAGGCCTTGTGCGGGTACTCTGTTTGCCAGTGCCATAGCAGGAATCACAACGCCGGTACAGCCTTACCGGCTGCCAACTACCCGTTCATAGCCATCCAATACCGCATACAAGACTTCATCCAGAAAGTGGTCGATCAACCGTTCAATCCGGAGATCATCATCATCTCCCCGCTCAGTCTCGCTGTTGCGTACGGACTCAACCAACTGGCTACGAAAGAACTGCACAGCACGCCCAGTCTCAGCCAGACTGATACCGTTCTGTGCCGCCTCGCTGCCATATTCCACCCCTAAGTCACGCCCCGAGGCAAGGATCCGGTCCCGCTGCTGGGGCTTCATGACGTAGGAAATCGCCAGAGAAAAGAGCTGGCGGCCACGCTCGCGGCGAGCACGCGTCTTCTCAGAATCTAACGGATAACTCCACCGCTGTGGTTCCTGCCGGATCCGCTGAATCTCTTGACGGACACGCCCCACCGCGGCATCCACGAGCGCATAGCTATCGGCTGTCGGATACTGGCTAGCCCGCTCGGCCAAGAAACGGCGTAGATCGACCAAGCTGAAACGCCGGTGCCCTCCCGGGGTACGAAATACGGGAATCTCCCCGTTGTCAGCCCAGGAACGCAACGTCGTAAAATGAACCCCCAAAAAAGCGCTAGCTTCCTTGAGCGTAAGCCATCTAGCCTTCGCTGGAAGAGATGAAGTCGCCTGGGCGGCAGCCGATTGTGAATCTGACATAGCTCGAAATATCCACAAGCATTGTAGGTCCAGGCACGGTACCTGTCAACCTCTTAGTTCGAACACCGTCAGTTGCCCGAACATTGTCAATGGAGATATCTTACGCCGGAATTCGATTTCTTGAAAGCGCGCCGACCTCCCGGAAAACGCCTGCCCGCGGACGGCTATACCCTTCTTCCTGAATGCTCCACGGCATAAATCTGGTCCAGGCGCCAGGCAACACAGAACGTGTAGGGCTGCCTTCGCTACCAGCAGCTCTGGCCGCCGCTTTGGGACGACAATGCCGCCCTAGAGTAGCGATACGGGGTCGACGTCTATCCGCCAGCCAAAAGGAATGTCCAATCCCCGCAGTACTCCAGGCGGGTCGGGCGTGCGCAGGATGATTTGCCAGCGATAGTAGCCGCGATAACGGCCAAAGAAGGCTGGCGCCGGTCCCATCACCTCACCCGACTGACCTTCGAGCCCCATCTGAACCAGACGGTGGCGCAACACAGTAGCCATGCGTTCGCTTTCGGCCTTCGCTCGATCCAATCGCTTCTCCCAAAAGATCAACTTCGCCAGGCGTCGCATTGGGGGGTAACCCTGTTCCGCGCGAAAGGACATTTCGCGGGCGTAAAACGCTGCATAGTCATGTTGGGCCGCGGCCTGGATGGCATAGTGGTCAGGCCGGTAGGTCTGGATGACAACTCGCCCGCGCCGCTGGCTACGCCCTGCCCGGCCAGAGACCTGGGTCAAGAGCTGAAAGGTGCGCTCGCCACTCCGAAAATCCGGCAGGAACAGGCCGACATCGGCCGCGACGACGCCCACAAGCGTTACCATGGGCAGATCTAGACCTTTGGCGATCATCTGGGTGCCGACAAGCACGTCGGCGTCATGGTTGGCGAAACGGTGCATGATCGCTTCGTGGCTGCCCTTGCGCCCGGTGGTATCGGCATCCCAACGGAGTACACGCGCACGTGGGACGATCTCCTTTACTGTCTCTTCGATGCGCTCCGTGCCCGTGCCGAAATATCTGATGCGCTTGCTGTTGCACGCAGGATTGGGACACTTATCTGGCACTGGATAGTGCCGGTTACAACGATGGCAGATAAGCTGGCCGGCTGGCTCATGATAGGTAAGGGGCGTCTCGCAGCGCGGGCACTCCTCCACATGGCCACAGTCGCGGCACATGACAAAGGTGTTGGTGCCCCGGCGGTTCAGAAAGAGAATTGCCTGCTCACCCGCATCAAGCGTGGCGATCAGCTCCGACGCCAGACTGCGGCTGAAGATACTCCGGTTCCCTGCGCGCAGCTCCTGCCGCATGTCCACGACTTCGACCGGCGGCAGCTCTCCGTAAATGATGCCATGCCCCGCGCCGGTACCGCGATGCCCCATCACCCTGCGGGGCATCTCGAGCAACACAAGCTCGTCCTGCTCGGCAGCGTAGTAGCTTTCGAGGCTGGGGGTGGCGCTGCCCAATATAAGCACGCTGTCTGTCAGGCGCGCCAGCCGCCGCGCCACTGTGCGTGCATCATAGAAGACCTTGAAGCTGCCCCACTCCTCGGCGTCCTGCTTATAGGTCATCTCGTGTTCTTCATCAATGACAATGAGACCAAGGCGATCAAGAGGGGCAAAGAGTGCGCTGCGGGGCCCCACCACAACGCTGTAGGCGCCATCGCGAAGAGCACGCCACACATCATACCGTTCGCCGGTGCTGAGCTCGGAGTGAATCACAGTCACTTGACCCGGGAAGCGGCCTGCAAACCGCGCCACCGTCTGGGGAGTCAGCGCGATCTCTGGCACCAACACGATGGACTGCCGGCCTCGCCGGAGGGTCTCCTCGATGGCGCGCAGATAGATCTCGGTCTTGCCGCTACCAGTGACACCGTGAAGCAGAAAATGGGCCGGCGCCTGCTGGGCAAAGCCACGCTCGCACACCGCGGCCCATACAACCTTCTGTTCCACGGTGAATTCAGGCGGCCGCGTATGCTCAAAAGTCCGGCCATTCAACGGGTCGCGAAATCGCACTTCTTCGCGCAGCTCCACGATGCCAGCTTTTTGCAGCGTGCGTAGGGCGTCAAGATCCGTAGCGCGCTGTGCTTGCAGCGCGCTCTTCCACAGCGGTCCACTGGCCGCTATCAGCTCCTCAACCACCGGCACATATTTGGCCGCCCCGCGCAACGCCAGCAGCAGCTCCGTCGCGGCGCCAGGAGAGAGCAACAGCCGCACACGCTGATCCTCGATCTGGACGGCGCCACGCCGCGCCAGGGAGCGTACCGCACTGTCGGTCTTCAGTTGGCAGGCCTGCATCAGATCCTTTACCCCAGGCTCTTCGGCAGGATGCGCCATGAGGTGCGCAAGAATCGTGGCCTGTCCGTTGCTGTGTCCCAACTGCGCCAACGCAGCCCTGGCCGCCTCGGGCGCCATGTGCAGGTGTACACGCCACTCGCGTTTGGCATGAACATCCCGGCTGCGCCGGGCCAACAGACCAGGCGGCAGGAACAGCTTAATCGCTTCGGAAAAAGGCGCAACATACTCGTGAGCCATCCACGCCGCTAGCTCCATCTGATGGCCCGTGAGCACCGGAACCGGCCGCGCCAGGCGCAAGATGGGCTTGGTCACCACCGGTGCGTCAGGGGTGCGACGGAGCACGATGGCCTGGAGTTCCTGGCCGCCAAAAGGCACCCAGACTAGATGGCCCGGGCGGACAATCTCCTCCAGATCTGGGGGCAGATGGTAGTGAAAGGTTTGCAGCGCATCGTTGTCTACCTCCAACTCCTCAAGTTGGGGAGGCTGTGCGCGGCCAAAGCTGCGCCGGATAGGCACGTTGACGACAACTTCCACGAATTGCATGGCGGAGATAGGAATCCAGCGAGGCGGGTCGAAGACCAGGCGGTGTTAGCGCGCGCCGTATAACCACTCCTGGCCAGAGCCAAGGACAAAGGCGAAGAGCGCGGGCACGAGGCCGACCCACAGAGCAGTGCCTGGCAACTCGACAAAGAAACAGAAGGTCGACCAGGCCAGGGCGAGAAGCAGACCGAAACCAAAACCCAACAGTGGCAACAACAGACCGCGCAATCCGTACTTGCGGTCAAAATAGCCATACTCACGCCGGGCATGGCGCTGAATATTGACCAACACAACCAATGCTGCGCCAAAACTGCCGGCAACGGCCGCACCTGCCACGACCGAGCTGTACTGCATCCAGCGTGCAGTCGGATCAATCCAAAACAGATCTTCGATTAGCTGGGTCAACTCTGCCGGGAATAGATACTGGGCAGCCAGGACAACCGCAGAGAGTGCCAGCCAGCCCATCAGATAGACGGTGAGGCGCCTCCGGTACAGCGCAGACCAGGCATGAGTTTGCCGGGTACGCTCGACAATGCGATGCACCTGTTGCAGATAGTACTCAACCTCAGCCGTGCGCGACGGGTCAGTTTGGAGGATCGATTCAGCCTTGCCCAGCAAGTGGCGCCCACGTTCCGCAGCTTCATGGCCCACGGGCAACGTAGCCTGGATTTCACCCAGGAGTGCATCGATCTCCTGCTGAACTCTCTCCGCGTCCAGCTCGGAGCTCCGCGGCAGCAACGTGGTGCGCAGTTTGCCCTGGCTGCCGATACTCATGGTCGAAGCCGCGGATGGCGCCTGACGACGCACCGCCGACTGTGACCGGCCATTGGCCAGAGGCGCCACGGCGCCCTGCGGCTGCTCACGCGCGGTCTCGCCATGCGCGCCGGTCACGACATCTGGGCGAGGCGACGTGTACTGGGCATAGCGCGCTTCAGCAGGAATGAGTCGCGGCTCGACGTGGCCCCGAGCCGGCGCCGCCTGGCGATCCACCGGGCGGCTGGAGACCGAGGTGGGCTCCGTCCGCTCCCAGAGCGACTCGCCGGGCAGCCGCCGCGTTGCCTCGCCAGCACGGTGGCTGAGGGCCTCATCTTGCGGTGCAGCGGGGCTATCGGAAACGGAGTCGCCATATCCAGGAGCAGTAGAAAGCGCGCCACGCTCGGGTGACGGTGTGCGCCAGGGCTGGCCATTGCCGCTATCATAGGCCGGTTCAGTCCGCCAGCCGCTATGGCCGTTATCTGAGGGCAGCTGTTCGGCCGCGCCGGAAAGGTCATGGGCGTCAAAGGCCGATTCACTGGCGGCTACATCGACGGCCCCCAGCATCATCTCATCCAGCAAGAGGTCAGCGCGCCGGCGCAGCGCATCGGGAGATTCTGACACATAGGAATTCCAATCGGCCAGCCGCCGCGTGGTATAGTCATACTGTTCTGTGGCAGATGTCTCAGTGGACCTCAATGCCATATCGCCTCCGGTTGCACCACCACAGCATCAACAGGGCACAGCATCAACAGGGCACAGCATCAACAGGGTGGAAGCGTCAACATAGTGATACTACCATGCAATCGATCCGGTGCCAATATCGCAATCGTCCCCCAGAAATCTAGAATCGGGCGCCTGGCAGGTAAAGCTACACCGGTGGTAGACAGCGGTAGACAGCGGTAGATAGAAGTGAGACGCCGGGAGAGCCATGAAGATTTGACAGTTCAAAAGCCCCCCGCGTATAATGTCACTTTGACAATCGTTCGCACCTTGTAGATAAACAGTAGCGCGGGCGTTTGTCCTGCGACGAATTCGAACGCCGGCCACCAATCGCGTATGCTCGTTTTGCTGCGCTGTGATTTGTAGCCCTTAACGGTGCTGACACGGTGGCGTGGCGAAACAAGACCGAATATAGTAGACCGGATGAGGAGCGCAAGTCATGGCAACAAAACGAACCTGGCAACCGAAGGTCCGCAAACGGCTCAAGACCCATGGTTTTCGCAAGCGCATGGCCAGTACCGCGGGCCGTAATGTGCTGAAACGACGGCGTCTGAAGGGACGTACGCGCTTATCGGTACAGTTGAGCCTCCGCAAGTCCGTCTAGGCAGCCGGCGCAGCCATTGACCGCCACGAGCGGTAAGCAGTTCGCTGCCGTGAAACGACGTTATCGCGTTCGCGACGCTGAGCGTTTCCAGGAGGTCCGCCGCCAGGGACGTTCGTACAGCAACGAATTGCTCGTTCTCTGTGCGCTGCCCAACCGGTTGGGCTACAGCCGTTTTGGCTTTTCCGTAAACAGCCGGATCGGCAAAGCGGTGGTACGCAACCAAATCAAACGCCGGTTGCGCGAAATTATACGGCTGTCTATGGATCGAATCCGCCCGGGGTGGGATATAATCTTCGTTGCCCGACGGCCGATTCGCAGTGCGGACTATCATGAGATGGAAGCCGCCTGCGCCCGCCTGCTTTGGCGGGCGCAACTGTTCGTAGATGGTGAAACGGCGCCGCCTGCGAATCCGAGTGCCATGTGGTTGGCCGATCCCCAGGTTGCAGAGTGTGATGTCCCAGAAGAGCGGGATGAAAGTGAATGATACCCCATGCGCGCCCTTACCCTGGCCCTGATTCGTTTTTACCAACATTACATGTCCCCCCTGTTGGGTAGCAACTGCCGCTATTACCCGACCTGCTCTACTTACGCCTACCAGGCAGTCGACAAATATGGTGTACGGAAGGGGAGCTGGCTTGGCCTGAAACGTATCTTGCGCTGCCATCCGTGGAGCAAGGGTGGATTTGACCCGGTGCCTTGAGCGTATCGGCGCGCCGGTTTCCGTAAAGGAGAAGAAAGTCTGTGAAGCGAAGACAGTGGTTGATTCTGGCCGTGCTGGTGGTGGCCATGCTGGCGTTGACTGGCTGTGGCGTGCCGTATGAAGGGGTGGATGTGACCACCACACAACCTGACGGAGTGTGGCAGACATTCGTCGTCTGGCCCTTGGCCAACATCCTCATCTGGATGGATGGCATCCTCGAAGGTGTGGGCATGCCCTATAGCTGGGGCTTCGCGATCATCTTTTTTACGGTGATCGTCAAGCTGGTGACCTTCCCCCTGACCATTACCCAAACGCGCGGCATGCAGGCCCAGAAGGAGCTCCAGCCCAAGCTCGCTGAGCTGCAGAAGAAGTACGGCAAGGATCGGGAACGCCTGGCTCAGGAGCAGATGAAGCTCTACAAAGAGGCTGGCGTCAACCCCCTGAGTGGCTGCCTTCCTTTACTGATCCAAATGCCGATTCTGTTTGGCCTTTATGCGGCGCTGGTGGCAGTGGGTCCCCTGCTCAAGGATGCCGGCTTCTTTTGGATCCCAGATCTAAGCTTCCCGCGCTTTACTGAGGGACTAGGCTGGATTCCTGAGCTCTGGAGTGACAACCAATACCTGACGCTCCTCTCCTATCTCGTCCTGCCGGTCCTCTTGATTGTCACCCAATTCATCATGCAGAAATGGATGACACCCACGCCTGCCGGGGACTCGGACCAGGCGAATATGACGAAAAACATGAGCTTGCTCATGACGCTCTTTTTTGGATACTTTACGCTGCAAGTGCCGGCTGGCTTGACCCTGTACTGGGTCGCCAGCAATTTGCTGCAGATGCTACAGCAGTGGGCTGTCACCCGTTTCTTTAATAAACCGGTGACCGCTGTCGCGGCGGTGGGTGCAGGAGGCGCGGTCACACCGGTCACCGTCGAAGCAAAGCCGAAAAAAAGCAGCAACGCTCCCACCCAGCCCAAACGCGCCAAAGCCAAGGGGAAATGACCGATGAGCAGTGAGAATCTGTTCACGGGAAAAACCGTCGACGATGCCATAGCTGAAGGTCTGCGCGCGCTGGGGCTCGCGCCACACGAGGCTGAGATCGAGATTGTCAGCCGGGGCAGCCGCGGGCTCTTTGGCATCGGCAGCGAGCCAGCGCAGGTCCGCATTACGCGGCGGTCTGCGACCAAAGCGGCTCCACCACCGCCAGAGCCATCACCGCCAGAGCCACCACCGCCAGAGCCATCACCGCCAGAGCCACCAGCGGTGCCACCTGCCCCTCAGGTTGCGCCGGAAGCGCCCCCGGCAACGGCAGTAACGGGCCTCCCGACGGGCGAAATGGAAGCAGAAGCTGAGACCGGTGAAGAAGCTGCCGCTGGCGCCAGTAGCCCTGAGGACGAGGCGATGCTGGCGGATATGGCGGAAGAACTGCTCGGGGAAATGGTCCGGCTTATGGGCTTTGAAGCCGAAGTTGTAGCGGACTGGCGCGATCCGGACGCCGACAACGAACATCGCTATTTGCGGCTTAACCTTGAAGGGCGTGACCTGAGCCCCCTGATCGGGCGCCGGGGCGATACGCTCAACAATATCCAATACCTTGTGCGGCTCATGGTCAACCAGCGGCTACATCAGTGGAAGAATATCGTCGTGGATGTGGATGGCTACCGCCAGCGCCGGGTGGAGCATTTGACCCAGCTAGCCCTTCGCTCCGCCGAGCAGGTCGCCGAAAGCGGCCGGGCCTTTGCGTTGGAGCCCATGTCCCCCAACGAACGGCGGATTGTCCACTTGGCCCTGCGTGAGCATCCCGATGTCTATACTGAGAGCAGCGGCGAAGGAGAGCGGCGCAAGGTCCACATCTACCCGAAACGGGACTGACGCGAAATGCCCTGCCGGCCTGGCAGGGCATTTTTCATTTGGCTGTTGTTCCCTCGTCCCGTGCGCTGGCCATTTGTTCAAACCGGCAGCGGGTGGTACATTCTACTGCAGTTTTCACCACAGGTAAGCATCTGATCTATGCCCGAAACTGGCACGACCACCCGGCCGACCGACATCCTGCTCATCGGCAATGTCACCCGCGATCTGATCGACCCGGACAACTTCACCGCATATCGGTTGGGGGGCACAGTGACCTTCGCAGCGGTCGTGGCGGCACGTTTAGGACGCAGACCAACCGTAATCACGCGCGCCGCCTCGGATACAGACTTCTCGGCCATGCCGCCTGAGGCGGAACTACATATATTGCCCAGCACGACGACAACGACTTTCGCCAATATCTACACGCCGCACGGCAGAATTCAATACTGCCACACACCCGCGCCGCCAATTACGGCAGCGGATATTCAGCATGAACTACGCCAGCCCAGCGTAGCTCTCATGGGCCCCATCGCCGACGAGATCACGCCCGATGTGGCCGCCTGCTTTGGCAGAGGCACGATGGTGGCTGCCGTGCCCCAGGGCTGGATGCGCCGCTGGGATGACAAAGGTCGTGTCCGCGCCAAGCAGTGGGAACACGCGGCAGAGATTCTTCCATATTTGCATGTGTTGGTACTTTCGCTAGAAGATATCGACTATGATTGGCAGCGGCTAGCGCCCGCCTTTGAATACGTGCCTATGATTGTCGTGACCGAATACCGCGACGGCAGTACCGTGTTTCAACGCCGGCCGGACGGGACCATTTTCGAGACCAAGATCCCACCCCGGCCTGCTGTAGAAGTCGACCCCACGGGAGCCGGCGACACCTTTACGACGTCATTTCTCATCCGGCTCCAGGAGACCAATGATCCGCTTCACGCTGCCCGGTTCGCCAATATCACGGCGTCCATGAGCGTAGAGCATGAAGGCGCTACCGGCGTGCCGACCCGTGAGGAGGTAATGGCCTACATGGCTCACCATCCTTTCACGCCCGCACCGGCCGAGCAGTCCAAGTTCTGATGGCTGGCGCCGCGCAGCGTACATAGAAGAAGAGGCGCAGAAAAGGGTGCCGATCTGGCTCAACATGCCAACATAATTGTCGAACCATGACCGCCAAGATCTATTGTTTTGCCAATCAGAAGGGAGGCGTGGCCAAGACCACCACCGCCGTCAACCTGGGCGCCTATCTTGCCGCGACCGGCCGTCGGGTCCTGCTCGTCGATATCGATCCCCAGAGCAACGCTACCACAAGTCTGGGCATCAACCCGCGCGGGCTCGATGTGAGCCTCTACCACGTGCTGATCGACGGCCGCCCCATACAGGAAGCGCTCACCCTGACCGAGTGGATGAACCTCGATCTGGTGCCAGCCAGCACCGATCTCGCCGGCGCCGAAGTTGAGATGGCCGGTGTCATGGCCCGTGAACGGCTGCTTGACCGGGCCCTGGCACCTGTTGTAAACAAGTATGACTACATTTTCGTCGACGAGCCACCAAGTCTTGGCCTGCTCACTATCAACGGTCTGACGGCCGCCACACATGGCGTGATTATCCCCGTCCAGTGTGAATACCTCGCCCTGGAAGGTCTGAGCCTGCTCCTGAACACGATCTATCAGGTACGCAACATACTCAACGAGAAGTTGGTCATTGCCGGCGTTGTGTTGACCATGTACGACGCGCGCACCAACCTGGGCCAGGAAGTGGTGGACGAAGTACGGCGCTACTTTCCCAATGAGGTCTTCCAGACTGTTATTCCGCGCAATGTACGGCTTAGCGAGGCGCCCAGCCATGGAAAGACGATTCTCAGTTATGCACCCTTGAGCGCCGGCGCCATGGCGTATCAGGCGCTGGCCCAGGAGTTTCTGGCCCGCATGGAAAGCAAGGCCGTTACAGCCTAGCGTGCCGGCTGCTGAGGCCGCCAAGATGGCCAAGCGATGAAGCGAGCGCAAAGAGCATTTCGCCGTGATTCTATTTTGTTTTGTATCGTTGTATGACCATTGTCGTCCTGAGTCGTCCTGTGTCTTCATGCAGACTTGATGGTACATACTGTGTAACCGCGGCGGTCCTGTCTGGTACAAGGGGAGGAATTGATGGCCGGTGATACAAAGAGGCGAGGACTGGGCCGGGGGCTAGGTGCGTTGATTGTCAATACAGCTACCACGCCCGCCAGCCCGGAGGTGGTGGCCCAGGCGGATGCCGGCGGCCTGCGCATGGTGTCGGTTGAGCAGTTGGCTCCCAATCCACACCAGCCACGCAGCAACTTCGATGAGACTGCGCTGGCCGAGCTGGCCGCGTCGATTCAAGCCCATGGCATCATCCAACCCCTCGTCGTGACGGCAAACCCCACGGCACTGGGCGCTTACTGGCTTGTAGCTGGCGAACGCCGCTGGCGCGCGGCGCAGATGGCCGGCCTGCAGGAGGTGCCAGTCATCGTGCGCGAGGCCTCTCCCCAGCAGCTCATGGAATGGGCCCTGGTGGAGAATGTCCAGCGCGCCGACCTCAACGCGCTGGAAGAGGCGACCGCCTATCAGACATTGATGGAGGAGTTTGGTCTTACGCAGGCCGACGTTGCCGAGCGTGTGGGCAAGAGCCGGTCGGCTGTGGCCAACACCGTACGCCTGTTGAATCTCCCCCTTGAAGCTCAGGAAGCCATCATCGACGGCAAGATCTCCGCCGGTCATGCGCGCGCGCTCCTGGCCTTGCCCGGTGCAGACGCGATCCGCAGCACCCTGGCTGAAATCCTCCGACGCGAGCTGAATGTGCGCCAGACCGAGTCGCTGGTCCGGCGCAAACTGGAGCCTGCACCCGATCCCCCTCCGCCAGCAACGGTGGACCCACAGGTGAAGGCGCACATTGAAGATATGGAACGGCGTTTCCGCTCAGCGCTGGGTACCAAGGTAAGCTTGAACCGCAACCAGGACGGCACCGGCAAGCTTATCGTCCACTTCTATAACGACGACGATCTGGAGACGCTATACGGGCTGATCGCGGGTGAGGAGCATGGCTGATCTGCCGCGACCGCGCCTTGCTCACCGCAAGGTGGACAGTCGTTCGATCGGTTTTTTGCTTGCTGGCGCCAGCAATGTTGCTGCCCGCTGGATGGTCGATGCGATATGGCAACAGCCACCCGCTGTCGGCAGCGCCGACGTGGCCGGCGCCTACATCGTGGGAATTTACAGCCACAACGGGCATCTGGCCCGGCGTTTTGCCCAAAGCTTTGGCATTCTGCACGCGGGCGAGGATCTAGAGGATCTGCTCCAACGGCGCGAGGTACAGTGCGTGTACATAGGCAGCCACCCGCGCCATCATGGGGAAACTGTACGGGCTGCCCTGCAGGCCGGCAAGCATGTGCTGTGCGAGCCGCCCCTGGCGCTGGAATTAGACGAGGCCGAAGAATTAGCTCGCATGGCCGAGCACCGCAGTCTCGTCTTGGGGCTCAACTACAGCTGGCGCGCAACCGCAATCATGCGCCGCTTGCGGGACCTGCTTGCCGATGACGCGATCGGGGAGCTGCTAGGCGCCCGCATTCAAAACACAGCATTTCTACCCCTGGAACAGCATACCTGGCGACTCCAGAAACCGGGCGGAGGGGTCCTTTGGGATCGCACGCTTCACGACCTCGACCTGCTCCGCTTTTTGACCGGTATGGCAACCGGGAATGTCTATGCCTTCAACACCCAGACGCTGCTGGGCAGCGGCGTCGAGGAAGATGTGATCGCATCTGTGCATCTGAAAGGCGGTCTGGTCGTGCAGTTGCACGATTCATTTGTGCTTCCCCACGTGCCCGTAACAGTGGAGCTCTACGGCGCGACCGGAACCCTGACAGCACGGCGCTGCCACCCGGCCAGCAAAGAGCCAGAGCTGCTCCTGACACGCGGCGACACTGTCCGGCAGCTGGATCTGGAGGAGATCCAGCCCCATCGAGCCGCGGTAGGACGTTTCATCGCCGCGGTCCGTGGAAATGGGCAGCCCTTGGCGACGGCGGCCGATGATCGACGGAATCTGGCTGCGGTCATCGCCATGCAGGAATCGTTGCGCCGCCGGGCCGTCATGCCGGTGACCCCTGCGCAGTGAACCGGTGCGCGCCGCACATTATGTACACCTGACAGATTGATCAGGGCCGGGGAATATGCTAAGATTGTAGAAATTCGCTGCAATCTGTGTACCGTGTTGATACAAGAAAGGCGGCTCCGGTCCGCACCGCGCGAAGATGGCGCCGTGACCGGCGGCTCGCCTCGACTGCTGCGCGACGCATCCCAACGTCCAGTTCCCTACTCATAGCCGAGAGCGTTGCAGGAGAAACTGCAAGAGAACATACCGAGAGAAAGCAACGAGAGAAGACAACGAGAGAAGACAAGAGGAAACAGAGGTCACCGTGGTATCGGCGATCCGGCTGAGTGATTACTCGATAACTCCCCTGTACAACATCAAGGCTGTCGTTCAGGCGACAAATATCAGCCCGAGTACGCTGCGTGCATGGGAAAGGCGCTATAACATGTGCCAACCCCAGCGCACTGATAGTGGCTATCGCCTCTATTCCGATCGGGATATCGCGATTATCCGCTGGCTGAAAGCGCAGGTAGACGCGGGCATGTCTATCAGCCAGGCGGTGTCGTGGCTGCAGAACCTGACCCAGGAAGGCAACGGCGACCGCGTTCCTACCTTGCCCGATCCAACGGGCAGAGCGCTTGAGTCGATGGCGCTGGCCGCACCGAGCCGGCATGAAGTGCAGAGTTTCAGGAATCTGCAAGGGGAGCTGCTCGAAGTCCTGCTTGGCTATGATGAGCTGGCAGCTGACGAAGTGCTGGCGCGCGCCTTTGCCCTCTATCCGCTGGAGCAAGTAGGCGATCACCTAATTATGCCTGTGCTGGTGGAAATCGGCGAGCAGTGGCAGCGGGGCAAGGTCAGCGTCACCAGCGAGCACTACGCGACCAACTACTTGATCCAACGCCTGGCCGCGCTGTTACGCGCCGTCCCCAATGGTACCCATGGCCCCATTGTGTGGATCGGATGTGCGCCGGGTGAATTTCACGAGATGGGCGCGCTGCTGCTCGCCATCTATCTCCGCCGCGCCGGTTACCAGATACGCTATTTCGGGTCGAACCTGGCCGAGGAGGATCTGGTGGCCGAAGTCCGTAACAGACAGCCAGACATGCTCCTGTTCAGCGCCACCACGCTGGATGCAGCACAGAGTCTGGGTTTGTTGTGTGACATGCTGGCCCAAGAAGATCCGCCCCGACCGCTCATTGGCTTCGGCGGTCGCGCCTTCAATCTATACGCGGAGCTGCGCGACGAGATCGCGGGCACCTTTCTGGGTACCACGGCGCTGGACGCGGTCGAGACGATCGGTCAGCGCTTGGCCCAACGGCCGGCGCCAAGCCGTGGCCGCAGCAGCTAGCGAACCGCGCGCGCCGCACCAACCGCGCCCGCCATTACAAACAGTAACCAGGAATCATCTGCCATGCTTTCGAGCACAAATATCGCTGGCACGACAGCAGAAAGCGAGCTCAGAGAGGAGCTTGCGACCGTAGCCCAAGAACTGCGCGCAGCCAGGGAGGGACTGTTCCCGCCCTTCTCCCAGTTGGTTCAGCAACCCCAAAAAGACTTGGCGCCCCTAACCCGCGCCGCGGTTGTCTTGACTGCCGGCGTGGGCGCCCCAGACGACGCGGGTCTGCGCGAGCAGCGAATCTACCTGGCCGCAGCGTTGGAGATGCTCCACCTGGCGCTAAACGTCCATACGACGTTACTAGGGATGAGTGCGCCCGCCAACGATCCGAGCCGGTCTCTCCTCGGCAGTACCATCCTGGCCGGAGACTTCTGTTTCAGCCGGTCTGCCGGGTTGGCCGTGCGCACGGGCAATGCCACTGTCGTGGCCATCTTTGCCGACGCGCTCAAACGCGTGAGCGAGGGCCATCTGCGCCATCTCTTTGAAGCAGAGAGCCCGGCGTTTGACGAGACCCGCGAGTTGATCCGCGCGGGCATTGTCGCAGCTGCCACGTTAGCAGGCGCGGATATGGCCTGGCAGGCTGCGGCCACGCGCTTTGGCGATACGTTGGCTACCGCCCTGGCCACTGACGCGCTCAGCGATCTGGCGCTAGACCACGAGTTACTTGCTCACCTGCAACCTGAACAACATCGTCGCTGGGACGCGTTGCTGACCTGGTTTCGCGCCTCACATTCTCCACCCCGTTAACACGCGGGGAGCAAGTGGCGACTGCCGGCCTCAACACAAATCGAAAAATCGAAAACGCTAACAGAACACCAACACTGTTCCAATCTTGTATTAAGGTGTTTCTGATAAGCTGTCATAATAGCGCGAGCACCGAGCACCGAGGTGTGCCTTGGGCAACCGGTAGGAAATGAGCGACGCGCGAGGCTGGACAAACCCGCAAATATATGGTTTAATAAATGTACAGGTTTTGCACAGCGTAAATGGTCGAAACTTTGAGCTCCGTGTGATTGGCGCCTGGTTTGTCTAATAATTGCAAAACTATATCGGCGAACGACAATCAACCGGCAACGAAAGTCATTGGGCACGAATGTGCTACTGATTGGCGACGTGGGAGGAAACCAACAGAGATGAAGATGAAAAGCTACGATTTGGAGAATAGTACGCCCGGCGTCAATCCAGCCGCTGCCAGTTTCGTGCAGCCCATGAGTGGCAGCCAGCGAGTCGGCAGTGTCACTCAGGTGTTGACGACATTACGCGCAGAAGATCCAGTCTTCGATAAACACATAACGATCCGCCAGTTCGAGCGCGGCCAGGTCGTAGCAACGGCTGATGATCTGGCGAGCCGCATGTATGTGCTGATGGACGGCAATATCAACCTGGTGTGCACCAACAACGAGGGGCGCCGCCTGGTTATTGCAACATTGGAGTCGGGCGCGGTCTTTGGCGAGGGCGCCTTGGATGCTGCTGGCGATCCGAACGTGTTTGCAGAGGCAGCCGGCAGTGTCTCGGTGTGGGTGATCCCGTCCGGCGAGGCCCGCAACATGACCATGCAGTACCCAATTCTGGGTTGGGGTCTGTTGCAGACCTACGGCATGCGCCTAATGCAGGTAGAGAACAGCCTAGAAGATGTCGCGTATAAGAAGCTGCCCGAGAGATTGGCTTCGCTGCTCGTAGAGCTGGCGCAGGACGGCAACATCATTAAGGGTGTTAGCCATCAGGCGTTGGCCGACCGCCTTGGCACGTACCGTGAAACTGTCAGTGCCATCTTGCGCGATTTCAAGCGCCAGGGATTGGTGGAGCTAGGCTACCGGCGCATCAAGTTGACGGATTTCGAGCTGTTGAAAGAGATCGGCGGCATTTGGGACTGGTAGGTGAAACGGGAGACGACAGCGTCACTTCCTTTATAATCGAGCAGGGATCGCGCCTAGTTGGGGCGCGGTCCCTTTCTGTTTTCCGTGCGTGGGGCGGCGGTCCGCGGCTTGCTGCGCGGCTCAGAAGCTGATATCGCTGAAGAAACAACTTAAAATAGTACTAGCAGCAAGTTGACGTTGACCGATTCTATTGCTATAATCGCGAAAGAATCGGGGCTGAGATAGC
>JACFMY010000057.1 GCA_019455155.1 Caldilineaceae bacterium | reverse complement strand
CGCGCCCTTTATCACTGCCTATGTCCTGTGGGGACTCAACAACGCCGACGCCATGGGCTATGCCGTCTCACCGGAGACGCGTAACCGGGCCGCTTCGTACCTCGGTGGCCAGTTCCGTGCACCAAAGGACATCGTCAATACCTACCAGCTGAACGAGATGGCCTTTGTGCACTATGTGCTGGCGGATATGGAGCGCGGTGATACCGGCCGTATGAGCACGCTCTACGATGTCCGGGAAAGGCTGAGCGTCTATGGCAAGGCCTTCCTGGCGATGGCCATGTACAAAGCAGACCCGTCGGACGCGCGTGTGCAGACGCTGCTGGATGAGCTGGCTGGCGCAGCCAACCTGACCGCCGCCGGCGCCTCCTGGAGTGAGCCAAGCATTGACTATGTGACCATGGGCAGCGACACCCGCTCGACAGCCATCGTGCTCGCGGCCTTCGTCACCATCCGGCCCGACGCCCCCATCTTGCCAAACGTCGTGCGCTGGCTCATGAGTGCGCGCACGGCCGGTCGCTGGGCTACGACCCAAGAGACCGCCTGGAGCATAATCGCACTGACTGACTGGATGGTTGCCAGCGGCGAGCTGGAGGCCGACTACGACTGGACCGTGACCCTCAACGGGGAAGATCTCGCCAGCGGCCACTATGACCAAACCAATATCATGGAGCAGGCCACCCTGCGCCGGTCCATCACTGAGCTCCTGCGCGACCAGGCCAATCTGCTCCGTATCGATCGCAGCGAAGATCCGGGCCAGCTCTACTACACCACCTATCTGCGCTACAATCGCGATGCGCTAGCGGTCGAGCCGTTGGACCGGGGTATCGTCCTGGAACGCCGCTTCGAGCTAGACGGCAAGCGTATTGCCACTGCGGCTGTGGGTGACGTCATCAGCGTGACGCTGACGATCGCGGCGCCGACTGACCTCTACCACCTGCTGGTAGAGGCGCCCATTCCGGCCGGCACAGAGCCGCTTGACCCCAGCCTGGCGATCACGCCTGAGTATATTTACGGCCCGCCTGAACTCAAGTCCATCAACGCATCACAGGGCGGCTGGCACGACTGGACGCCAAGCTTCGCCGACTATCGGGACGACAAAGTGGCGCTCTTCGCCACGTATCTACCGGCTGGGACCTATGAATATACCTTCCAGGTGCGCGCTTCACTGCCTGGCGAATTCAGAGTGCTCCCGGCGCGGGCTGAGATGATGTACTTCCCTGAGGTATGGGGGCGCACAGGCGGGCAACTGTTTACAGTCACGAAATAACGCAAGCGAGTCGTACAACAGTTGAGATCACAGGGGGCGGCATGCTACGCGGCGTGCCGCCCTTTCTGTGGGATAGGCTTCACCCTATCCAAAGCAGCGCTTTCGCCGTCCACCAGCGATCGTGCTTTCAAGATCTTGTGACGCGGAGCAAAAGCAAGGCAAGAGGTATGCAAGCTCACTTGCACAGCTGCCTTGAGAGGCCACAATATGAACGCGCGCCCGTGGCCCTACTTGCTGACCTTGCGCGGCGGTCCCGGGCAGCGTACAGCGCGCGGCAACCCCAGCCACAGTTCGCATGCCCCTTTGACCGGACGCACTCTCCAAGGAGCCTTTATGCCAGACTTTACGGACAAAATTGTGCTCGTCACTGGCGCCACCGGCAATCTAGGCAGCGCGGTAGCCGAAGCCTTTGCCGCCAGCGGCGCTCATCTGGTCCTGCCAGATCGCTCGGCCCAGCCTGAAGAACGGCTGTCCGCCTGGGCACATGGCGATCGCCATCTCCTTGCCGGCAACACGAACTTGACCGACGCTGCCAGCGTACAGGCAATGGTAGACCAGGCGATGGCGCGGTTTGGTCGCATTGACGTGCTGGCACATACGGTTGGCGGCTACCGGGCCGGTTCACCCCCTCACGAGACAACACTTGAAACGTGGGACATGATGATGAATCTGAATGCCCGTTCCACGCTGATTGTGAACCAGGCTGTGGTGACGGTCATGTTGAAACAGGGAGCGGGCAAGATAATCAATACGGCGGCAAGATCGGCTCTGCACAGCGGCGCAAACGAGGTAGCCTACAGCGCGTCCAAGAGTGCCGTGGCCCGCATCACTGAGAGCATGGCCGCAGCATACAGAGCCAAGGGCATCAATGTGAACGCCATCCTTCCAGGGACCATCGACACACCCGAGAACCGCGCCGCCATGCCCAAGGCAGATTTCAATCGTTGGGTCAAGCCCGAAGAGCTTGCGCGCGTCATCCTGTTTCTGGCGTCCGATGATGCCGCACCCATCAATGGCGCGTTGATTCCCGCCTATGGTCTTTCGTAACGCAGCCAAGATCGAGCGCAGCGAGATATCTCACGGGCCTGCGGAGGTTAAGAGCCTATGTTGATCTCCAACTACACAGGAACGAACAGCCGGGGCGAGACCGTCCAGCTACACGACTACCGGCGCCAGAAGAATCTGGTAGCAATCTTAACTGGCGCCAAAGAGTATAGCAGCTTGACCCCGCTGCTGGCGGAGCTGGCGGCGCGGTACGACGAATTCAAGACAGAGGAAGCCGAGATCGTGCTTATGCTGCGGAAGGGCACTGTCGAGCCGGGTGATGGGCACACATTGCCTTTTCCCGCACTTGTTATGAAGGATGATCAGGATGCTCCGCCTCCAGCTACCGCTGTCTATGTTGCGGACCGCTTTGGCGAGCTCTTCGCAACCTATCAATTGACAGCAGAAGCATCGCTACCCGCGCCGGACGATCTCCTTGAATGGCTGCGCTTTATCGAGTTGCAGTGTCCTGAGTGAGGGGTCGCCGAATGGGCGGTGTAGTTTACACTGCGGAACAGTACCCCAAGTGACCTCCAGCTCCAGCAACAGAGAGAAATGAGACACCCAACCGTGGACGATTTCTGGGGGCTTGTTTTTATCACAAACAGGCGTGTGGCGCGCTTCGGTGCCATCCGACGCAGATCAGCGTATTATGCTGGCTGAAACCTTTCAATTTTATGCAACTGCTTGACATGTAGATTCCTGCAGCCTATACTCACAATCGCCCCGGTGTTTCTTTAGACCTGTACCGTCACCAGACTGCCTGTCAGGCATTCCCATCGAGCCTACTCCCCAACAAGCCTGGGGCCCTGGGTAGCGGTACCGGATCAAGCTTCACCAGCCAGCTTCCCCTTTATCCTGTACGCCTCGGCAATTCTTTGCCCGGTGCGCTATGAGTCCGGCTGTTCGCAGAGCCGAACGGGAAAAGAGGTGCAACGAAGCCAGACACCCTTTCTCCCCCGCCAACCCTAAGCCCATGGACGTGCATAAGAACCTGTTATCCCAGTTCGAGGAGGAACCAATGAATCGCAGGTCAATCCGCGTGGCTGCCGCCCTCGTGGCAGTGTTACTCTCCATCCTCTTGTTTACAGCCGTGTCAGCCGGCAGTGCTGCATGTGCCAATCGGACAAACAACACCTTTGATAAGCTACTCGAATGTGTGACGCTGGAAGGGGTACGCCAGCATCAGGCGGCGCTACAGGCCATCGCTGACGCCCACGGTGGCGACCGCGTCTCCGGCTCCGCGGGCTACGACGCCTCAGTGGACTATGTGGTCGACACGATGACCGCGGCCGGCTACAACGTCACAGTCCAGCCGTTCACATTCTTTGCCTGGCGTCCACTTGGACCTTCTACACTGGCACAGGTTGCGCCGCTCCCGGCTACGTACGCAGAAGGGCCGGATTACCGCCTCATGACCCAGACCGATGCGGGCGACGTGACCGCAGCGGTAACGCCGGTAGATCTCAACTTTGGAAACCCGGCCGCTTCGACTAGTGGTTGTGAGGCTGCCGACTTTGCTGGCTTCCCGGTCGGCCACATCGCCTTGATCCAGCGCGGGGCCTGCACCTTCCAGCTGAAGGCGGAGAACGCGGCCGCGGCTGGCGCCACGGGCGTCATCATCTTCAACCAGGGCAACTCGCCTGACCGGGTGGGCACCATCGTCGGTACCCTGTCAAACGCGTATAGCGGCGGCATTCCGGTTCTGTTTGCGACCTATACGCTCGGCCAAGAGTGGGCGAGTACGCCGGGCCTCATCTTGCACATGGTTGCCAATGTGTTCCGCGGGGAATCCACAACCTACAATGTGCTAGCCGAAACGCGCAGCGGCCGCGACGATACGGTGATCATGGTCGGCGCTCATCTGGATTCAGTGCCGTTGGGTCCAGGCATCAATGACAACGGATCCGGCAGCGCAGCGCTCCTGGAAATTGCCAGGCAGATGGCCAAGGTCAAACCATGGAACAAGGTACGTTTCGCCTGGTGGGGCGCTGAGGAATCCGGTCTGGTCGGCTCGACCTTCTACGTCAACAACCTCTCCAGTGCAGAGCTTGACCGCATCACCCTGTATCTCAACTTCGACATGATCGGCTCGCCCAACTTCGCACGCTTTATCTATGATGGCGACGGCTCTGGCTTTGGGCTGGCTGGCCCGCCGGGGTCCGCGCAGATTGAGGCGCTCTTCGAGCGGTACTACGCGGCGCGCGGTCTACCCTCCGAACCAACCCAGATCAGCTTCCGTTCGGACTACGCGGCCTTCTTCGATGCCGGCATTCCATTTGGCGGCCTCTTCACGGGCGCTGAAGGCATCAAGAGCCCAGAGCAGGCAGCCCTGTATGGCGGCACGGCGGGTATTGCCTATGATCCCTGCTATCACCTGGCCTGCGACACCTTTGCGAACAACAGCGACACTGCCCTGGAGCAGAACTCGGACGCTGTGGCCTTCGCTGTGCTCCAGTATGCGATGAATGTGGAGACCATCACTGGTCAGCGAGGCAAGGGCAACTTCAAACCCGAGAAGTGGGGCGAAGAGTACGTGCGGTAAGATTGCCGAGACGACCCTCCATGTGGTAGAAAAGAAGTGCGCCTTGCCAGCCAGGGCGCACTTCTTTTTTGTACAAGCTCATATGTCGTCGTTCGTATAGCGTCATTATAGTGTCGTCATTGCTACTGCCATGTCATAGGTACCATGGCTGCACCTGACGGCAGGCCTTGCCACGAAACCATGAACAAGCTCCACCCACCCCAACTCATTCAGATTCCCCTGGCGCGGCAGGCCACGCCCTACACCTGTGGCGTCGCCGCGCTCCAGGCAGTCTTGCACTACTACGGCCATGCCGTACGCCAGGATGTGCTCGCCGCGGCTCTGTGCGCAAGCCCGGAGCATGGCACCAACTACAAGAAGATGGTAGCCTATGCGCAAGCATGCGGGCTTACCGTGGACGTCTATACTGAACTGGATGTGGCAGAGCTGCGCAGCCTCATCGACCGGGGCATCCCCGTCATGGTCGCGCTGCAGGCCTGGGCTGCGCCTGGCACGGACTACGCGGATGCCTGGGAAGACGGCCACTATGCGGTGGTTGTCGGTCACGACAGTGCGAAGTTCTATTTCATGGACCCTTCGACGTTGGGCAACTACACCTACATCCCGGTTGCCAACTTTCTCGAACGCTGGCACGACGCCTACCATGAAGAAGGACAGCTGTTCCGCGTGCACCGGCTCGCCATGGCCTACTATGGCCTCCAGCCTACTTATCTCCCAGATGTTGTCTTGCCCATGGAATAGCAGGATCGGGCAGGGAACAAGTATACTGTGGGCACCTAACAGCTTGCTGGCAACCTCATCTGTTCAAACACCATGGCTGCTCGATTGTTCGTAGCCCCCGCGGCGTCAGGAAAGAGTGCGTGGTCGATCCAATACGCACAGGCGGCCGCGCAAAACCTACAACGCACCCCGATCATCGTTGTGCCTACACCACTCCAGGCGCGCAGCCTTCGCACACGCCTGGCCAGGGCGGGCGGCGCCCTGGGCGTCAACGTGTGGCTCCTGCACGAGCTATATGTGGCGATCCTGCGCGAAGCCGCAGTGACCTATGTAGAGCTCGCCGAGCCGGTCCAATTCCGCCTGATCCGGGCTGTGGTTGACCGCTGCATCGAACAAGGGGTCGTGAGCTACTATGCCTCTCTCCGCGAGCGCGCTGGCTTCATCCGCGTTCTGCAGCAGTTCATCGGCGAAATGAAAAGCGCCGGCATTACTCCTGAAGCGCTGGCAAAAGCCTTTGACGAGGCGGCCAGCCCGCCGCGTTTGACCGAGTTGGCCGCGATCTACACTGCCTACCAACAGGTGCTGCGTGACAATCAATGGACGGACCGTGCGGGGCTCGCCTGGCTGGCCGCAGCGACTCTGGCTAGCCGCGAACTGTCGTTGCCCGAACGGTGGTCGCCTCTGATCTTCGACGGCTTCGACAACTTCACGAACATCCAGCTCGACATCCTAGGCGCCCTGGCCGCGCGGCCCGTTGATCTCGTGGTGACTTTGACCGGTGATGCCGCGGGTCTGCGCGGCGAACGACCGGTCCGTACCGCGCACGGTCGCTTTGCCACCTCTGCCGGGCGGCTCGCGGCAACGCTCAATATCCAGCCTGAACCATTGCCTGTCCAGCCAGCTAAACCTGTATCGCCGCTGGCGCACCTTGCCGAAAATCTGTTTCAACCGCACCGTGCGCAGCGCGATCCTGCCGGCACGCTGGTCCTCATGGAAGCGTCGAACCGCGCCACCGAAGTGCGGGCTGCGCTGCGTTGGCTCAAGGAACGCCTCGTGCACGACGGCTATAGCCCCGGCGATGTGGCCCTGTTGGCGCGCGACCTGAGCGCCTACCGCGACATAATTGTCCAGATCGCCAGCGAATTCGGGATGCCTGTACGGCTCCATGATGGGATGCCGTTGCGCGGGAACCCGGCCGTGGCCGGGCTCTTGGAGCTCTTGCACCTCATGGTGCCCAATGCCCGCTCCAATCAGCCAGCTTTGCCGCGACGCCGCGTCATCGAGGCGTGGCGTTCGCCCTATTTCTCCTGGGGCGGGTGGGATGAGGATGGGACGCCGGACGTGACCGCGCCGGCCATCGCCGCGGGGGACGCAGAACGACTAGAGCGGGTTGCCCTTCAGGGACGCGTCATCGGCGGGCTTGACCAGTGGCTGGAAGCGTTTACCATCCTGGTCGAGCGCAAGACCGAGGATGACAGGGACGAGGAAGCGACCTCAGCTGCGCTAGCCATTACCGGCACGGACGCAGGCGTGCTCATGGAGAAATTCCGGCGCTTCGTGCAGGTTCTAAGCCCTCCAGCTGGCGAGCAGACAATGCGAAACTTCGTCTGCTGGCTGGAGGAGCTCATAGGGCCGGACCCGGCGGATGCAAGCGTGGCTCAAGTGCAGACCGCGACGCCAACCGCGCCTGCCCGCGGCTCGTTCAGCCTGGAGATGGTGGCGCAGATTCACAATGGCAACACCGCAACTCGGGATATTGCCGCACTGCGCGCGCTCAAAGATGTGTTGCGTGGTCTCGTCTGGGCGGAGGAGGCAGTCGCTTCCGCGACCCGCAGACCGCGGCTGCTCGATTTTGCAGGATTCTACAGCGAGCTAGCGGGTGCCATTGATGCGGCCGAATACCATCCGCCCCTGGAACAGAGCGGTGTGCTGCTGGCGGCCAACACGGTAGAGGTGCGCGGCGTGCCCTTCCGCGCAATCGCTGTCCTAGGCCTGGCTGAAGGTGAGCTGCCCCAGCGTATTGCCGAGGATCCCTTCCTACGCGATGCCGACAGGAAGCTGTTACAGCGAGCTGGAATGGCGATTGAGTTCTCCACCCTCAGCGCGGAGACAGAATATTTCTACGAGACAGTGACCCGCGCGCGTGACCAGCTCCTGTTGGTGCGGCCGCGACTTGCCGACAACGGGGCCGAATGGGAGCCGTCGCCCTACTGGGAAGAGGTGCGCACTCTGCTTCCTGCGCAACCGGTTTCTGTCGCGGGGGAGGCCGTGCTAGGCGTTTCCCAGGCAGCGTCCGTCGCTGAGCTCGTCGAAAACCTGACTCGTGATCCCCACCCAACTGCCCTGGCCTGGCTTTCACAGTACCGGCCGGGACGGTGGGAGCACCTGCAGCACGCCTCCGAGCTATTGCGACAACGGCGCCAGCGCCACGCGACGCCCTACGACGGCGATCTCTCCGCACTCCAGGCCATCTTCACGGGCCACTTTGGTCCGGACTACCGGTGGAGCGCCAGTCGTCTGGAAAAGTACCGCACCTGCGGCTTTTTCTTTCTGACTGATAGCGTCTACCGGCTGGCCCCGCGTGAGGAACCGCAGGAGGGGCTCGATGTCGCCCAACTAGGCACCATCTATCACCGGATTTTCGAGCAAATCTATCGGGCTGTGCAGGATTGCACCGACCTAAACCAGTTGCTGGACGCCCAGTCGCGGGTAGCCGGCGCCATCCTGGACGAGGCACCCCGACGTGAGGGGTTTCGGGAAACCGCCTGGTGGAAGGCGACCCGGGATGAGATCATCGAGACTGTACGCCATTGCCTGGAGGCACTCCATGACGCGGCTGGACGGTTCGTGCCCATTGCATACGAGCAGCGATTTGGTGACGATATACCGTTAACGGTTGAGCAAGACGATGATTACTTCTGCCTGCACGGCGTCATCGACCGTGTAGACCGCGACCCGATCTCGGGCCAGGTACGCGTCATTGACTATAAGACAGGCAGCACTGGCTTTACAGACAGAGATCTGGATGCCGGCCACAAAATACAGCTGCCTCTCTACGCCCTGGCCGCTCAGGAATCGCTCAGGCTTGGTGCGGTAGTAGATGGGTTCTACTGGCAGATCCGGAAGGCCGAAGCGAGCGAGCTGCGCCTGGCGGGCTTTCAAAACGGTGTTGCAGATGCGATCGCTGTCGCCGTCAAGCATGCATGGGAAGCCATTCACGGGGTGCGCGAGGGCCGCTTCCCGCCCACGCCGCCCGCAGCGGGCTGTCCCTCCTACTGCCCCGCCGCGGCCTTTTGCTGGCACTACCGCGCGGGCTACCAGCAGGGAACCAGGTAGTTAGCACAGCCACGACCGTCAAGTGTGATCGAAATCTGCAAACGTAGATCCGAGTCGTTCATTCCCGATGTCTCACACACACCCGATTCTCAAACAGCTGCAGCCCAGCGACGAGCAATGGCCCGCCGTCTCCGCGCGCGGGACCGACGTTGTCGTCACGGCCGGGGCCGGCACTGGCAAGACGCGTACATTGGTGGCCCGTGGCCTATCGCTGCTGGCCGATCGCCGGCCCCTCCGCAGTGTGGTGGCCGTAACGTTTACCACCAAGGCCGCACGAGAAATGCGCAATCGCCTGCGCAAAGAGGTAGCAACCTTCCTGGACAGCGACGCGTGCGCAGACAGTGAGCGAACCTTTTGGGAGACTTTGAGCCGCGAGCTAGACGCCGCGCGTATCGGCACTATCCACAGTCTCTGCGCTGAGATTCTGCGCAACCATCCTGTAGAAGCTGGGGTCGATCCGCGATTCCAGGTATTGGATGAGAGTCAGGCCGCGCTGCTCACAGTGGACGCCGTGACCGCAGCAATGGCATGGGCCGCCGACGATCCTGAGGCTGCCCGCCTCTTTCACACATTTCCGCCTTCCAAACTACGGCAACTGCTGGCCGCGCTGCTGGAAAACCGGCTCAAGGTGGCCGAGCTCTTTGCCTTGCCCTGGCGCGAAGCATGGACAGCTGCCCTGGCAGAGATCGAGACCGCGGTCCACGACTTTGTGGCAGACCCTTCTGTGCAAGATGACTTTGCCTTTCTACGCAGCTTGCGCGCCAATGGCGCATTGGCTCAGGCGACGGCCGCTGGCGACAAGCTCGCTGACGCATTGCCCGCTACCTATGCTGCACTGGACGGGGTCGAGGTCGCCGCTGCAACAGGCGACTGGAGCCAGGTGGCGACACGGCTCTCCGTGCTGCGCATGACGCTGAAGCAGGCGGGCAGTAAAAAGAACTGGCCAGCGCCCGATCCCAAAGTGGCAATCAAACGCCTGCAGGATCGCTACGACCAGTCGGTGGATACGCTGGTGCCAAAGGGCAGCAGCCCGGCGCTGGACCGCACGCTGCTCGACCTCATGCCCCAGTGGGAACGGCTCTTTCAGTACGCCACGGATGCGTATGCCGCCGCCAAGACGGCTGCCGGCGGGCTGGACTTCGATGACCTGGAAGAGAGGGCACTGTGCATGCTGCGCGACCATCCGGACGTGCGGAGCCGGTGGCAAGGGGAAGTAACCGCGCTGCTCGTAGACGAATTCCAGGACACCAACGCGCGCCAGCGCGACCTGATCCGTCTGCTCGGCGGGAATCGCGGCGTAGTGTTCGTCGTAGGCGACGCGAAACAATCCATCTATCGCTTCCGCGGCGCCGAGGTCCAGGTCTTTCGCGCAGAACGGGAGTCGATCCGGCAGGGGGGTGGCACAGCAGCGGAGCTGACCGTTTCCTACCGTACCCATCGCGACCTGCTCGCCTGCCTGAACGGTATCCTACGTCGCGTCCTCGGTGAACAAGACGACCGGGAACGCCCGTGGCGCGAGCCATTTGCCCACCTGGCACATTTCCACGAAGAGGGCAAAACTGGCTTGCAGCCGCCTTATGTGGAGCTGCATCTTGCCGTCGGTAGCAAGACTGAGGACCAGGCGCTGGAACACGCGGCCGACGCGCTGGCCGCGTATCTAGCCGCCCTTGTCCATGCCCCGGAGAACCGGCTCACCTTCGGTGACATTGCGGTGCTCTGCCGGGGCTCACGCAGCTTTGCGCCCTACGAGAATGCTTTCGAACGTCATGGCATCCCTTTCGTCACTGTGGCCGGGCGCGGCTTCTATGAGCGACCCGAGGTGCGGGATCTCTTGAACGCGCTCCAGGCGCTAGCCGATCCAAGCGATGATCTGGCGCTGCTGGGACTATTGCGCTCCCCTGCCTTCGGCTTTTCGGATGTGCAGCTATATCGCCTCCGCGCTGGCGGGATCGGGGACGGCAGCCTATGGCAGGCGCTTGAACAGGCCGGGGACGAGCATTGCCGGCAGGCAGCCGCCTTGATTCGTACCTTACACGAACGCGCCGGTCGCGTGGCCGTGGCTGACCTGCTCAAAGACCTGCTGGCCGAGACGGACTACCGCGCGATCCTGTTGGCAGCTGACGACACACGCGCCGCGCGGAATGTGTCCAAGTTATTGGACGATGCCCACCGTAGCGGGCTCGTGGGCGTTGGCCGCTTTTTGGAGTACATGCAGAATGTGCGCGACGTGAGCAGCCGCGAGGGCGAAGCCCGCGTTACCGGTGAGGGGGTTGTGCAGATCATGACCGTGCACGCGGCCAAAGGTTTGGAGTTTCCTCTCATCGTCATCGGCGACGCTGGGGCGCAACCCCGTTCAACCAACACTCTGTTGTTGGATGACGAGTTCGGACTGGTCTTTGACGCGCGCGACACCGCGAATCTTCGCTCCGTCATTTTTCAGCGCGTCAACGAACGCCACGTTGACATGGAGCAGGCCGAGTCGGACCGCCTGCTCTATGTGGCCGCGACGCGGGCCCAGGACAAACTCATTATTAGCGGCCATCTCCCCGAAAAACGTAAGGCCTCAGGCTGGCTTGGACAGCTGCTCACCGCAATCTCTCCAGATGGTATAAACGTGAAACATCTCGCCAGCGAGCATGGCGAAGCGCTGGCCTTCACCTTCGACGTGGACACGCAAACGGTCGCCTGTACCATCTACCCGCCCGCGCATGTAGTGGCCGAGCCACCCGCGCGGCCGGTTGCCGCGCCGTCGCCTATGTCGACGATGCCCTGGGAACCAGCGCTTGTCGAGCCGCTTGCCGCGCCCGCTCCCCAAAAGGATGAAGGCCCCCAGCGCGTCTGGCGTGTGGCGCCCAGAGAGACTCAGCGCCGCGCGCCAGCGTGGGTTGTGGGCAAGCTGGTGCACGCCGGGCTGGCCCGCTGGCGCTTCGACAACGACAGGAGCCTGCGTGATGAATTGGAGACGCAGGCCCGTAACGCCGGCCTCATTCGCGATTCCCAAATTCGCGATGGTGTGCTGCGAGCCTTACAGTTCCTGGAACGCTTCAGGCGCCATGCCCTCTTCCGCGCCATTGATCAGGCGTCGCGGCGCTATCATGAGGTGCCGTTCAGCGTGGAGATCGATGGCCAGGTAGAAACCGGCATGATTGACCTGCTCTTTGAGGCGCATGGTCGCTGGACGGTCGTCGAGTTCAAAACTGATCATCTGCGCACCGCCGCTGATCTGGAAGGGCTGCTGGAGAAAAAGGACTATATAGCCCAGCTCCAGCGCTACGGAACGGCTGTCTCTGCCATGGTGGGCCAGCCGCCGGAGCTGCTGCTCTGCTTCCTGGACTATTGCCGCGTGGTTAAGGTAATGCCGGTGGACTTGCCCGCTGGCGCTGCCCCGGCGGCCAGAGAAACGCCGGCGCTTCTCGTGGCGGAAGCAGAGGAGAGCGAGCAGGCCGCCCAGCCCTGGCAAGAAGTTCTGAATCTGGCTGACGGCGCCTGCCACCCGCTACTAAGAAGCTGCCGGGAGCTCAGTCTTCCGCTTCCCGACGTGGGTAGCGACATACCGGATAGCCGCGGCCGCGTCCTGGCGACCCCCGAACTGTCCTGGGCGGATCAACGCATTGCTGTGTTCTTGCCGGGCGCGGAAAGCGAGTTTCTGCTCCTAAACCAGGCGGGCTGGCGCACTTTCTTTGCCACCGATACCGTCTCCATCCTGGAAGCTTTGAAGGAGGAAAGCAAGTTGTGACCCCGCAGCTCTTCGTGTCAGACGACTTTCTCACCGCGTACGCTCGCATCCCGCGCAACCAGCAGAAGAAAGTACGCGAGTTCCTCGCCAAGTTTCGTGTGGACCCAACCGCGGCCAGCATCAACTACGAACCAATCCACAACGTGCGCGACCAGCGCATTCGCACGGTGCGCATCGACCAGACCTATCGCGCCGTCATCCTGCATCCCGATACCGGCGACCACTACGTGCTCGTCTGGGTCGACCATCACGACCGTGCCATGGAGTGGGCGGCCAACAAGATCTTTCCCGTCAACCCTGTAACCGGCGCGCTCCAGATGCTAGATATGGCGCAAATGGCGGAGGTCGATGCCCGCGCCCCGCAGCAGGCTGCTCCGGCGGACAAAGCAGTCGAGGAGTACCGTCTCTTTGAGACCTTCAGCAACGAAGACCTGTTGCGAACTGGGCTCCCCGCGCCGCTGCTGCCATCCGTGCGCAGCCTACGCCGCGCGGAAGAGCTTGACGCACTCGAAGCCTATCTTCCAGCCGAAGCCTTTGAGGCGCTGTATTGGATCGCAAACTTGGGATACTCTGTAAAACAGGCCCTGGAGGCCGTCGGCACACAGATCCCATCGAAGCCCGTCGATCCCGAAGATCTGAGCGCCGCTTTGGCCCATCCCGACAGCCAGCGCCGCTTCCACCTGGTGGAAAGCGACGAAGAACTCGGCGACATCCTCGATGCGCCCCTGGAGAAATGGCGCATCTTCCTGCATCCTAGCCAGGCGCAGCTTGTGGAGCGCCATTTCAACGGCCCGGCCCGGGTGCTGGGCGGGGCAGGCACGGGAAAAACCGTGGTTGCCATGCACCGGGCGCGGTACCTTGCCCGCAACGTCTTTCCCGCGCCCAACGACCGCATTCTCTTTACCACCTTTACGCGCAATCTAGCCACCAATATTGCCCAGAACCTCGACAACCTCTGTGGCGCCGAACGCGCGCGTATCGAAGTGACAAACCTGCATGCGTGGGCGACCCAGTTTCTGCGTAATCAGGGGATACCAGTCGCCATTGCCGAAGAGGACGATATCGCCCAATGCTGGCAAAACGCCCTCTATGGGACGGGCAACGGGGACTGGCCAGAGGCCCTGCTGCGCAACGAGTGGAACCATGTGATACAAGCCCAGGATATTAGCGACCGGGCGAGCTATTTGCGCGCTTCGCGCCAGGGCCAAGGATTTGCGCTGAACCGCGGCCAGCGTGCAGCGATGTGGCCCATCTTTGCTGCCTACCGGGAGGAATTGACCAGGATTGGCAAGTGGGAATGGGTCGATGTCGTGCGCCGCGCCCGCCAGCTACTGGAGGCGACGGGCATGCGCCTACCCTACAGGGCAATCGTGGTAGATGAGACCCAAGATCTTGATGCTGGTGAGCTCCGCCTCCTGCGCGCGATGATCCCCGAAGGCCCCAACGATCTCTTCTTCGTCGGTGATGCCCATCAGCGGATCTATGGCCGCCCGGTAGTCATGGCTCACTGCGGCATTCACATTCGTGGTCGAGCCGCCCGGTTGCGTATCAATTACCGCACCACAGAGGAGATCAGGCGCTGGGCCGTCTCCGTACTGGCTGGAACAACGGTAGACGACCTGGATGGCGGTGTCGACTCCAATGCTGAGTATGTGTCCATCATGCATGGGATCCAGCCTACTGTACGGCACTTCGCACAGGTAGAGGATGAGCTTAGTTTCCTGGAACTAGAACTGCATGAACTGATCACCCTGACTGCGCCGGACCGGATCTGCATCGTTGCGCGTACCCATGAGCAGTTGCAAAAGATCTATATACCTGCTCTCCGTCGTGCCGCGATAGACTATCTCTATCTACAGGCTACGACACCCGAATATGCCGGATCCGGCATCCGCGTAGCCACCATGCATCGCGTCAAGGGTCTGGAGTTTGAGCATGTGTTCCTGGTTGGACTCAGTGCCGATGTTTTCCCAATGCGATTGTCACAAATGCCAGACGAGGGTGCCGCCAGGACAGCAAATGAGCTTCAGGAACGCTGTCTGCTCCATGTAGCGGCCACGCGGGCCCGCGAAAGCCTCACCGTAACCTCCAGCGGCACACCGAGTCCACTGCTTGGCGACCTGCAACTGTCACGATGATCGTATGCGGTTCCCTTTTGTGCATGTGGGGTATAATATATCGGTCATGCACGAATTATCAATCGCCCTGAGCCTGATCTCAGCTGCAACGCAGGCCGCGCGTGAAGCCGGCGCTGGCTCCGTTCTGGGGCTCCGGGTGCGCGTCGGCGTCCTGGCCGCAGTCGATGAAGACGCGCTACGCTTTAGCTTCGCCCTGGCGTCTGAAGGGACCGCCTTGGAAGGCGCCACGCTGACAATCGAATCCGTGCCAGCCGCTGGCTGGTGTCCCGTCTGCCATCGCGAAGTGGAAATCCAGTCCATTCAGGCGATCCGGTGTCCCAGTTGTGCGACGCCGCTACCTCACCTGGCCCATGGACGCGAGCTCGAGCTCACGTCCCTTGAGATCATAGAAGGAGAGCCGATCCATGACGGCGCGGTTCGTTGAAGTCCACCGCAACATTCTGAGCAAGAATGATCAGATGGCTGCAGCGTTGCGCGGGCGCTTCCAGACGGCCGGTGTCCTGGTAGTCAATTTGCTGTCGAGCCCAGGCAGCGGCAAGACCGCGTTGCTCGAAATCACCCTGACACGGCTGGCCGCGGCCGGCTACCGTGGCGCGGCCCTGGTCGGTGATCTGGCCACGGACAACGACGCGCAACGACTGGCGCGTAGCGGTGCACCCGTGCGACAGATCGTTACGGCCGGCGTCTGCCACCTGGAAGCTGACATGATTGAGCGTCACCTGGATGGCTGGGATCTCAACGCGCTCGACTTTTTGTTCATTGAGAACGTCGGCAACCTGGTCTGTCCCTCGAACTATGACCTGGGTGAGGCCATGCGCGTGGTGCTCCTTTCGGTGACCGAGGGAGAAGACAAACCCCTCAAGTATCCCCCTCTCTTTAGCACTGCCAATGTCGCGGTCATAACCAAGATCGACATCGCACCGGCAGTGGAATTTGACCGGGCGCTGGCCCTGGCGAACCTGGCCGCGGTCTGCCCGGCAATCCCGATTTTCGAAACATCCGCCCGCACTGGCCAGGGACTCGATACCTGGTTGGGATTCTTGCAGGAACAGCGCGCAGCATTCGTTGCCGGTATCAAGGCCCTACCGGCCTGACTCGCCACCAGAGACCTATGGATCGCCAGCAAAGCTCTGCTGAACCGACCACAATCGAACGTCGCCGTCTGCGTGTCAGTGGCGTTGTGCAAGGTGTTGGCTTTCGACCCTTTGTCTACAACCTGGCTGTGGAGCTAGGACTGGCCGGCTTTGTGGGCAACAACAGCCAGGGGGTCTTTATCGAGGTGGAAGGTGCATCTCAACAGCTAGAACAGTTCTTGCACAACCTGGAGGCCCGCAAGCCGCCTCTGGCCCACATCGATGCCGTAGAACAGGAACCGGTTCCGCTGCGCAACGAAGGCAGCTTCACCATTGTGGCCAGCAGTGCACAGCCAGGTGCGACAACGCTCGTCTCGCCCGACCTCTGCACCTGTGACGACTGCCTGCGCGAGCTGATGGATCCCCACGATCGCCGCCATCACTACCCGTTTATCAACTGCACGAACTGCGGGCCTCGCTTTACCATCATACGCGATCTGCCGTACGACCGGCCCGCAACGACCATGGCCAGCTTTGCCATGTGTCCCGACTGCCGGCAGGAATACAGCGACCCGGGGAATCGCCGCTTTCATGCCCAGCCCAATGCGTGCCCCGTCTGCGGACCGCAGGTGACCTTTCGCTGGAGCACTACTGCGCACGCGTCCGCGCTGGCGACGGCCACGGATCTTCACGGTTCCATTCTGGAGCGCCAGGCTGCCATTGCGGCGACACAGCGCGTGCTGGCAGCCGAGGGCATCGTGGCCGTAAAGGGGCTAGGCGGCTATCATCTAGCCTGCGACGCGACCAGTGCTAGCGCACTACGGATGCTGCGCGAGCGCAAAGGCCGGGTCGACAAACCTTTTGCCATCATGGCGGCCAGCATGGACG
This sequence comes from Caldilineaceae bacterium, assembly GCA_019455155.1. Lineage (GTDB taxonomy): Bacteria > Chloroflexota > Anaerolineae > Caldilineales > Caldilineaceae > JACFMY01. The sequence continues at coordinate 5,434 of JACFMY010000057.1, read as the reverse complement.
CCGTTGCGGCCGTCGCCACCCCGACCGCCGAAGAAGTCGCGCTGCTGACGGCCCGTGAGCGCCCGATTGTCCTGCTGCGCAAGCGGGACGGCAGCCCGCTGTCCAGCTTGGTGGCGCCGGGTAACCAATATGTGGGCGTTATGCTGCCCTACACGCCGCTCCATTACCTGCTCTTTGCCAGCGCCGCCGGTGGACCAGCCGCGCCGCTGCAACTGCTCGTTATGACCTCCGGCAATTATTCGGACGAACCGATTGTCAAAGACAATGAGGTCGCCTTACAGCGACTGGCGCCGCTGGCCGATGCGTTTCTTTTGCACGACCGGGATATCCATGTCCACTGCGATGACTCGGTCATACGCGTCTTCGAGGGCCAGGAACTGCCGGTCCGCCGGTCACGTGGCTACGCGCCGTTCCCTGTGCGGCTACCGGTATCAACCAAACCAACGCTGGCCGTAGGTGGCGAGCTCAAGGCAACCTTCTGTCTCACCCAGGACGACTACGCGTTCATGAGCCAGCATATTGGCGATATGGAGAATCTGGAGACGCTGGATGCCTTTGGCCGCGCGGTTGTGCATTTCCAACAGCTCTTTCGCATTCAGCCAGAGCTCCTCGTTTGTGACATGCATCCCGCCTATCTGTCGTCACGGTGGGCGCGCGAGCAGGCCAATGGCCGCCAATTGGTGACGGTACAGCACCATCACGCCCACATTGCCGCGCTACTCGCCGAGCACCGGCTGCCGCCCGACGAACCGGTGATTGGCTTCAGCTTCGACGGCACCGGGTATGGCGACGATGGCGCCATCTGGGGCGGCGAGGTGCTCATTGCCGACTGCAGACAATACAACAGGGTCGCACACCTGGCATATGTGCCATTGCCCGGCGGCGACGCCGCGATCAAACGCCCCTACCGTACGGCGCTGGCACACCTATACGCGGCGGGCACAGACTGGGAGCCCCTTCTGCCGCCCGTAGCAGCTTGCCCGCTAAACGAACAGGCCGTTGTGCGCCGCATGGTGGAAACCGGCTTTCAGTGCGTGCCCACCAGCAGCATGGGTCGCCTCTTCGACGCGGTGGCCGCGCTGGCTGGCGTGCGCCAAACCGTCACCTATGAGGCGCAGGCGGCCATCGAAATGGAGGCGCTGGCCGGGAACGGGGAGGATCCGGTCTATGCGTTCGACATGGACGAAACCACGACGCCACTACGCTTCCACGCCGCGCCCCTCATCCGGGCCATCGCGCGCGATGTGCTAGATGGCGTTGCCGAGCCGGCCATTGCGGCGCGGTTTCACAGCAGCGTGGCGGCCCTAATTGAGGACCTGGCCGTCCGGCTGGCAAAACAACATGGCATCCGGCGCGTCGCGTTGAGCGGCGGCGTCTTTCAAAATGTCACACTGTTGCAATTAGCGGTCGCGCGGCTGCGCGCACATGGCTTCACGGTGCTGTTCCATCACCGTGTCCCGCCAAACGATGGCGGCCTTGCTCTCGGCCAGGCCATCATTGCACAGTTCATGTGAGATACATGGGAATGCGTGCTATCAGGCCGCTCAAACCGGATAGGGCAGATTGTCCCGCGCGCGACGCGGGGCGGTCACTGCAAGGAGTCAACTATGTGTCTAGGCATACCCGGTAAGGTATTGGAAATCTACGACGCAGATGGGGTCAGCATGGGCAGGCTCGATTTTGCGGGTGTCACCAAAGAAGTATGCCTTGCCTATGTCCCTGAGATCAGAGTCGGCGACTACGCCATCGTGCATGTCGGCTTTGCCATTACACAACTCGATGAAGCGTCGGCCCAGGAATCGCTGCGTCTCTTCCAACAGATGGGAGTGCTCGAGGAGGAGTTGGGCTCAGGTATAGGACAGGAAGGAGCATCGGAACAGAGCCATGAAGTACCTTGACGAATTCCGTGACCCGGAGCTGGCCAGGCGCCTGTTTGACGAAATCCACCGGCTAACAACACGGCCCTGGGCCATTATGGAAGTGTGCGGCGGCCAGACGCACTCCATCATCCGCAACGGCATCGACCAATTGCTCCCAGACGCCATTGAGTTGATCCACGGTCCCGGTTGCCCGGTATGCGTCACACCCCTCGAGATCATTGACAAGGCGCTTGCCATCGCGGCCCAACCTGAAGTGATCTTCTGTTCGTTTGGCGATATGCTACGTGTGCCCGGTAGCGAAAAGGATCTGTTCCGCGTCAAGAGCGAAGGCGGCGATGTACGTATTGTCTATTCGCCTCTCGACGCGGTCAGGCTGGCCCAGGCCAACCCCGGCCGTGAAGTGGTCTTTTTTGCCATTGGCTTTGAGACGACAGCACCGGCCAACGCCATGGCCGTCCACCAGGCACAGAGACTCGGCATAAGAAACTTTTCCATGCTCGTTTCGCATGTGCTGGTGCCGCCCGCCATCGCCGCCATCATGGAATCGCCTGTGAATCGGGTTCAGGCCTTTCTCGCCGCAGGTCACGTCTGCAGCGTCATGGGCTATCACCAATATGCGCCTTTGGTGGAGAAATACCAGGTGCCAATTGTGGTTACGGGCTTTGAACCGCTGGATGTGCTGGAGGGGATCCGCCGCGCAGTGCAGCAGCTGGAGTCGAATCGGGCTGAATTGGACAATGCCTATCCCCGGGCTGTCACCCATGACGGCAATGTACCGGCCCAACAAATGCTCAAAGAGGTGTTTATGGTGACGGATCGCACCTGGCGCGGCATCGGTACCATTCCCCAGAGCGGTTGGCGGCTCAGTCCCAAATATCGTGCATTCGACGCGGAAGAGCGTTTTGATGTGCGCCAGATCCGCACGGCCGAGTCGCCCATCTGCCGCAGCGGGGATGTACTGCAAGGGCTGATCAAACCCAACCAGTGCCCGGCGTTCGGCAAAGAATGCACACCCCGTACGCCGCTAGGAGCAACCATGGTCTCCAGCGAAGGCGCATGCGCGGCTTACTACCAATATGGCCGCTTCGTACCTGTGACGACCCTAACGCAAGCAGAAAGCAGCGAACCGCAATGAACAGTGTGCCAGATTTTGCGGGCTGGAGCTGCCCAATACCGCTGCGTAGCCACCCCAACATCGTCCTGGGCCACGGCGGCGGCGGCAAGCTCTCCGGCGAGCTCATCGAACATCTATTTATGCCCGCATTCCGGAACGCGCTGCTGGCCGACCTGGGCGATGCAGCCATCGTGCCGGTCAACGACACCCGGCTGGCCTTCACGACTGACTCCTACGTTGTCCGGCCCCTCTTCTTCCCAGGCGGTTGTATCGGCGAGCTGGCGGTCAACGGCACGGTCAATGACCTGGCCATGCGCGGCGCGCAGCCACTGGCCCTAAGTGCAGGATTCATCCTGGAAGAGGGACTGCCCCTGGAACGGTTAGCCGCCATTGTTGACGCCATGGGGGCCGCGGCCCGTGCCGTGGGCGTTCCGCTGGCAACAGGCGACACCAAAGTCGTGGACAAGGGGCACGGCGATGGGGTCTTTATCAACACCAGCGGTATCGGCCTGATTCCGGCCGGGGTCGAGATTGGACCGAACCATGCCAGACCCGGCGACGTTGTACTGATCAGCGGTGAAGTTGGCTTGCACGGTATTGCCATACTCAGCGTGCGCGAAGGGTTGGAATTTGGCACAGTGGTTGAGAGTGATAGTGCCCCGCTCCACGAGTTGGTAGCCACGATGCTGGCAGTGACCCGCCAGATCCATGTGTTGCGTGATCCCACACGGGGCGGGTTAGCCTCGTCTCTGAACGAGATCGCCCGCGCCGCGGGTGTGGGCATCGCGTACGATGAGCAGAAGCTGCCGGTTCCCGCAGCAGTCCACGCGGCCTGCGAAATGCTGGGCATGGATCCCGTCTATGTTGCCAACGAAGGCAAGCTCGTGGCAGTTGTGCCGCCAGAGGTGGCCGAAGAAATCCTGGCTGCCATGCGCCAGCATCCGTTGGGACGAAACGCGGCCATTATCGGCCAGGTCGTGGCTGAACACCCGGGCGTGGTGGTGGCACGAACGGGCATTGGTGGCCGGCGTGTCGTGGATATGCAGGTTGGTGAGCAGTTGCCGCGGATTTGTTGACAGGTTGCTGACAGCTTCCTGTAAGCAGAAATCGGACGAAAGTTGTATATTCACGGAAAACGCAGCCGGTATAATTGGCTAAGATGGCACGACAGAGTAGCGCTTGTGGCTTTGTACAGGTACGCTACAGGTAGCAGTCTCCTGCCCATTGGGTCCATGGCTGTCAAGAAAGCACAGCGTCTACTCTGCCGGCTATCACACTGGTATTGTGTCTCAGTCGAATCGGGGCCACGCGTAAGCAGTCCACCTGTCAACTAGTCATTCTGGCAGGGAAGATGTGCTCCATTTGCCCCGGTTCATGATGATCATAAGGATGCCTTCAGCCCTGCCGTTTGATGTCCACCGCAGCCACGGGCCGGGCATGTGGATTCGCGATGAGATCAGACCGCGCCACTCCACAACCCGATAATTCTTCGCAGCCTGAGGCTGCGTCTGCACCGGACGCGTGCACACAACATAGTGGCGCGTCGCGGATCTTGGAGATGGACGCCCTTTTTCGAGTGGTGACGGATCGGGCAACCGATGCCATGTGTATCTTCGATGAAAAGGGCACCATCGTCTATGCGAACGCAGCGTGCGCTTCCATCTTTGGCACACCAAGAGCCGATCTGGTAAGCGTTACCATCGGCGCGATCCTGTCCCCAGACCAGGCGGCGCAACGACTACGCTACCTCCAGCATGTCGTCAGCACGGGCGAAACGGTCCGCTCAGAGGCACGCCTCAACTTTCCCACGGGGACCCGTTGGCTTGCTGGCGAATATTCGCCCTTACCGACCGCACCGGACGGCTCACGTCTGGTGTTGCTCGTCGCCCGTGATATCACGGAACAGAAACGGGCCGAGTCGGATATGCGGGACAGCGCCGAAGAGCGCGATCTGCTCTACCGCGCTGGCGAGCAACTAGGCCGTACACTCGACCTGAGCACGATCTTCACAATCATGCGCAGCCTCATAGCAGAACGTATGGATTGTGACGTACTCTACCTCTCCAACTTTGCGCCCTCAACCCGGCTTATCACCTGCCTCTTTGCCTGGCAAGATGGCCAGCCCATGGATATCAGCGCCTTTCCACCGGTGCCGTTGGCGCCAGAAGGCAAAGGTACCCAGAGTATTGCCATTCGCACAGGCAAGTCCATCCTTTTGGCTGACTACAACGCGCAACGCCAGACAAGCCGGAAGTCATATTATGTTGATGAAAAAGGGCAGGTCACGGATCAGGATCCGCCGCCAGAGGATCCGAACATCCCGCGCTCAGCACTGATTGTCCCCCTCAAGCTCGGCCAGGAAGTGCGCGGCGTTATCCAGATCTTCAGCTACCGGCTCAATGCTTATTCGGATCAGGACCTGCGCATCCTCGAAGCAATC
>JACFMY010000056.1 GCA_019455155.1 Caldilineaceae bacterium | reverse complement strand
GATGGACAGGACAATGATGGTATCGGTGCGCGTGGGGCCGAATTCGTCCGGCCGTTCATCGGTGCCCAGCAGCAGAATGTTGATGGGTTTCACAATCTCAGCTGGGGCCGCCACCTCGGCAGCTGCTTCGGCAGGTGCAGGCTGTTCCGCCAGCGCGTCCGCGGCCGGCGCGGCTACCTGCGTCGCCGCGGCCACAGGCGTCTGATCGATTTCCGCGAGCACAGAGAGCTGCACGATCCGTTGTCGCGCCCACTCATGCAACTGAGATCCGCCAAGCGCGGCCAGGAGCAGCATCACCACCGAATATCCGACCGTGGTCCATATGACCAGCCGACGGCTGCCGGACCGTTGTGGCGGAGATGATGGCGGCCGCGAAGAAGGCGGCCAGACACGATGTTTTGACATATCGATTGGAGTATATCACAGACCGTTGGCGAAGAGACAAAGTTTACGGTGCACTACAATACACGGGGCGGGGAAAGGATCTGGCAATGACAGTTAGCGGGGCAGGCGCTGGTGGTACAAGGCGCTGTCAGTCAACACGAAGAGGAGCCCGTGCGCGTGGTCGATAAACAGTGCGCGCATATCCCGCAGCGGCTCGCCTTCGGCCGCCTGGAGCTGTTCGAGAAAGCGACCACTTTCCTTATCGAACACCAGGATACGCTGGTCCGCGGCGTCGGCAATATAGAGGGCCGTGTCCCCGCCCTGGCCCAACCACAGATCCACCGGCTGGGCAGGCAAGGCAACGGAGTCGTCGAGGCTAAAAGGCAGCTGTTCACCCTGGCGATAGCGCACAACCTTACCGTCGTTGTACAACAGCCAGAGATCGCCGTCGATGGCCATGGACCGGACACCGGCCAGGCTTACCTGTGTCGTAGGAAGGAACCAGTTGGTTGGCGGCAGCCCATACTGGCCTGGATCATAGCGATAGATCTCGTTGGTGCCTTCGTCGACGACATAAAGGCGGCCCAGGAATGTCCTGATGCGCGTCGCATCCTGCCAGACGTTTTCAGGACCAAAGTCCATCACCGACGGTCCATCCACCTGGGGATCGTAGCGAAAGATCCGGTTATTGGCATCCAGCACCAGCAGGTTTGCCTTGTCATTATAGCCGGGGACAGACGGCTGCCACGCCAGATCTACCAGCGGTCCAACAGTAACGCCCTCGACGCGATCGCCCTCATGTAGGATCGCGCGCCCCGAGGCGTCCTCAACGGTCTCGCCATCCGCGCGCAGGCGGTAGCTGTAGACAGCGCCGCGGCCAGGGTCGAGCACAAACAGGTCCTGTGCGTTGACCAGCAAGCGCCGCGGCTCAGCCTCAGCAGGGAAGGTGATCAGCGGCAGGTCAATGCCATATAGCCGGTTGATCTGCAGCACCGACTGCAGATCGCGCTCCACACGGAGCTGCAGTTCAATGCTGCGGTTGGTACGGCCCTGGATAGCCTCCGCTTCGCGCAGGTAGTGCTGCGCTTCGGTCAGCATGGCGCGGGCGACGTTGATGTCATTCTGGTCCAACGCGCTTTCCGCACTGAGCAGCCGTGCTTCGGTGAGATCGAGCAACGACTCGGCCTCGGCCCGATTGGTGGCGCCCTGTTGCCAATAGACGGCACCTACCGCAGCCGGCACCAGAATGAGAAGGACAACGGCCAGGGTCACAAAGAGACGCGCACGGCTCCCTGTCGCAACCGGGGGTGGGATATAGGGCTCCGGTTCGGGCAATGCCTGGCTGGCCGCTGCCACACCTCCTGTTGTGGGCCCGCGGGCAGCCGGCGCAGAAGCGACCATCCCACGAGGAGGTGGAAAGATCGCGGGCGCCGGCGACGAACGGTCGGGCAACATGTTGGCCACCAGCTCGCGTGCCCGGCTGAAGCCACTGGCCGCGCTGGCTGCCAGCCGCGCCGAAGCATCGGCCAACGATGCAGTTGCTGGGGATTCCCGATTGTCGCCCCGTGCCATCGCCGCGACAGGGGCGCCCTCCCACCGGTCATTCCCGTGCCGCGTCACATTTGCACTTCGGTTTAGATTGGAAGGACGCGCTTCTGGCGACGCATCTGGCTCTCCCGCGCTCTCTTCAGCCGGCGCGCTGACCACGGGCGGCGTCGCACTGAGCGCCGTGGGCAGCCCGGTCTCGCGCTTGGGTAGCGGCGCTTCATCGGGCGGTGACGGCGCCCGGGGCGGCCCGGTTGACGGCCCTGACGACGGTCCGGACCCCGATCCCGGCGGAGTACCCCTGTCAATGGCAATGACGAGACCAGGCAGGTCATCGCGCGCCGCCTGCTCGCGCAGACCCTCGGCGGCTGTCTGGCAGCTCTCGTGATCGACGTAGGCAGCCGTGCCGGCCAGTGTACGCACGGGCACACTGGTGAGCCAGCGTCCACTACCTGCCACGATCGCGGCGTTACTGGCCAGCCGTTGCCGGTGGAGGGGCCAGAGCGCCAGGCTCCGTCCCACCGCGCCGCCCTCTGCACCAAGGCGCTCAGGGGGGTGGACACTCACCGCCCCCTCCTCGGCCGTAACCATGGCAAATGCATCGCCCAGACCGGTCAGCGCCAGGCGATCCGGCATCAGACCCATACAGACGATGCCGGCCTGCAGGTCACGGTGGCCACGCTCGGCCTCGGCTTGCAGCATGAGTTGGGCGCGGCGCACCGTTTCCATCATCACCTGGGACTGTGTGCCCCGTTCCGTGTAGTAGGCGCGCTGCATGGCGCTGAGGATCCGCTCAGCCAGCTGCGCGTCAACCGCGCTCCCGCGCAAGTCCACTATGGCAAAAAAGTGCCCGCGCTGTGCCTGGGGTGTGTCGGCGGCGGGTTCGACGACGCGCACCCCCGGAATGCTGCCGCCTCGATCTACTGCCAGATACGCGATACTTGTGGTCATGAATGTATTGAGGAATGGCTGTTGTTGGGACTGCCTCTTGCACGGATTGTAGCGCGCCCCAGGGGGAATGTCAACGTGAATCGCAGGGTAGAAAAGTCCTGGTACAATAAACTCACAAGAAAATCACGATAATTCCTGCATTTTGCATCTTGCACCGCCCTTGATTTCGTGCTAGAACGAAACTAAGTGATGAATCCGCTTTGTCAAAGGTGTGACGTATGTCAGCTCTATGTGTCGAATGTGACGCCGAACTCAATTTAAGCAAGCGCATTCGTTTGGGGCAACGAGTCGTCTGTCCAAACTGTGGTGTCGAGCTGGAAGTCATCAGTACACATCCTATTGAAGTCGATATTGCCTACGATGACGGTGAAGAGTGGGATGACCTGGATGGGTACTCGCTCGACGATACCGATGTAGACGCCGACGATCTGGACGAGTACGCGCGTCTGAACGGTTACGATGACGACGATTTTGAGGATTTTGACGACTTCGACGATGCCGACGACGACTTCGATGACAACGCGCTGGTGGATGACGACGAAGAAGATTGGGAGGAACGGCCGCGCCACCGGTAGTTTTCCCAAGCATGGCATGGCCCAAGGCGCCGATCCAGCCGCCCCGCGCTCGCAATGACCCACGCCCGCTATTCCATACCCGCCGCCACCCATCGCGTGGAGGATGAGATCAAACGCAGCCGTTTTATTACCACGGTGGCCCATGCGCCCACCGTGGAATCGGCGCGGACCTTCATTGGCGCGGTGAGCCAGGAATTCACCGATGCCACCCACAACTGCTGGGCCTATGTCGTGGGCCCGCCCGGCAGTACAAGCCAGATCGGTATGAGCGACGACGGCGAACCCCACGGTACGGCCGGCCGTCCCATGCTCAATGTGCTGCTCCACTCGGGAGTCGGCGACATTGCGGCGGTGGTTACCCGCTATTTCGGGGGTACCTTGCTGGGTACCGGTGGACTGGTGAAAGCCTACAGCGGCGGCGTACAGCTTGCCCTTTCCACTTTGCCCGTAGTTGAACTGGTGCCCAGCGCCGAATTGACCGTCGTCGTCGACTACGCGTCCATTACCCCCCTGCAACGCGTCCTGCCCGAATACGAGGCCAAAGTACTGGAGCAAGAGTTCGCGGTCGACGCCACGTACCGGATCAAACTGCCGCTGGAACAGGTTGCTCCCTTTTCCGCGCGGCTGACCGAGTTGACCAGCGGCCAGGCGCTTGTCGAAGTCACCGCCCATGATTGAACGTTGCGCCACACGCAGGTCTATCCCCCAACAGGCGACAGATTCTCTTTCCAATGACGCCCAGCCATTCTGACCGCTCCCCATTCGCGCATCCCTGGGATGTGAGTCCGGCGGCCGCGGTCGAAATCCAACGGCGACTCGCGCCCCACATCGTGGAGTGTCCCCTCGCACACCCAATCCGTACGGTGGCTGGCACCGACATGAGTGTGCGCGGTGCGCGCGTGACCGCGGCCGTCGTCGTGCTCAGCCTGCCAGCTCTAGAGCGCATCGATTACGCCATTTGGGAGGGCCCCGTCACCTTTCCCTACGTGCCCGGCCTGCTCAGTTTCCGTGAGGTGCCGGCGCTCATGCAGGCCCTGGCCATGCTACATACGCGGCCGGATGTGATTATGACCGATTCCCAGGGCATGGCCCATCCCCGCCGCTTCGGACTGGCCTGTCACCTGGGTCTGCTCCTCGACCATCCTACCATTGGCGTAGCCAAGTCACGGCTGACGGGCCGCTTCGAGACGTTGGATGAGGCCAAAGGGTCAACGGTCCCCCTGCGCGATGGCGGCGCCATTGTGGGCGCGGCGGTGCGCACCCGGCAAGGCACAAAGCCCATGTTCGTCAGCGTGGGACATCGTGTTACACTGAAAGACGCCGTGTCACTGACCCTGGCTGTCACCACACGGTACCGTATTCCAGAACCTACCCGGCTGGCCCATCTTTTGAGCCAGACCGGCACAAAACCAGCGGCTCCATAACCGGCACAAATATCCAAAAAATCCATATAGGAGGCTTATGCAATGAGTCTGTTTGGTGGCATAGAGGCCGGCGGAACAAAATTCGTTTGCGCTGTCGGCAGCGGACCTGATGATATTCGGGATGAGATCCGATTTCCCACCACGACACCCGAGGAAACGCTGGGCCACGCAATTAAGTTTTTCCGCAAGCACCACCGGCAGACGCCGCTCCAGGCGATTGGGGTGGCGTCCTTTGGACCTGTGGACCCTAATCCCGCGTCGCCAACCTTCGGTTATGTCACGACAACGCCCAAGCCCCACTGGGCCCACACCGATGTGGTCGGTCGCCTGCGCGCGGCGCTCGGCCTGCCCGTCGGCTTCGACACCGATGTCAACGGCGCCGCATTGGGCGAGCACCGGTGGGGTGCAGCCCAAGGACTTGACACCTTTGTCTATCTCACGGTCGGCACCGGTCTAGGCGGCGGGGGCATGGCCAATGGCAAACTGCTTCATGGTCTTATGCACACAGAGATGGGTCACATGCGCATTCCCCATGACCGGACGCGGGACCCGTACAAGGGTTGGTGCACGTATCACGGCGACTGTTGGGAAGGCCTTAGCTGTGGACCGGCCATCGAGGAACGCTGGCAAACCAACGCGCGCGACCTGGCGCCGGATCATCCGGCGTGGGCCCTTGAGGCCCACTACCTTGCCTTGGGGCTGGTCAACATTATCACGACGCTGTCGCCCCAGCGGATCATCATGGGCGGCGGCGTCATGGACCAACACCAGCTCTTTCCCATGATGCGTCGCGAGGTACAGGCGCTCCTCAACGGCTATATCCAAAAGCCGGAAGTGGCGGCGCAGATCGATCAGTACATTGTACCCCCGGGATTGGGAAATCGGGCCGGTGTCCTTGGCGCCATTGCGCTGGCCCAGGATGCCCCGGCGACATGAAGCCATTGACGAGAACACGTTTCGGAGCAAGACCGTGACAGAAGCTGCGCATTCCTTTGAGCCCACCGAGCATCCGCACCGCCGGCGCAATGCGCTCACCGGCGATTGGGTCCTGGTTTCTCCCCACCGGACCAAGCGCCCGTGGCAGGGTCAGGTCGAGAAAGCCGCGGTGGAGAAACTGCCGGCGTATGACCCCAAATGTTATCTGTGCCCCGGTAACGCGCGCGCCGGTGGCAACCAAAATCCCGCGTACACCAGCACCTTTGTCTTCGACAACGACTTCGCGGCGCTGTTACCAGACGGCCCCCGCGGCCCCGTGCGGCTGCCCCATCCGGCCCACGACGACCTGTTCGTCACCGAGGCGGAGACTGGCACCTGCCGGGTACTTTGCTTCAGCCCGCGTCACGATCTGACATTGGCCGAGATGGATGTCGCGGCCATTCGGTGCGTTGTCGATGTGTGGGCCTCCCAGATCGAAGAGCTGGGCGCACGCGAGAGCATCAACTACGTGCAGGTCTTCGAAAATAGGGGTGCCATCATGGGTAGCTCCAACCCCCATCCGCACGGCCAGATCTGGGCCAACTACACGGTGCCGCTGGTGCCCGCCAAGGAGGATGTCCAGCAGCAAGCCTATTATGCCGCCCACGGCACGCCGCTGCTGGTCGATTACCTGGCAGCCGAGTCAGCCGCGGGCGACCGCATTGTGATTGAGAACGAGCACTGGGTGGTCCTGGTGCCCTATTGGGCCGTATGGCCCTTCGAAGTCATGTTGCTACCCCGGCGCCACGTCGCCGCGCTGCCCGATCTAACGGGCAGTGAAAGGGAGGGCTTGGCCAGTATACTCAAGCGCATCACGACCCGGTACGACAACCTTTTCGAGACCAGCTTTCCCTATTCCATGGGTTGGCATGGCCAACCTACCGACGGTCTGGACCACAGCTACTGGCAGCTACACGCGCACTTCTATCCGCCCCTGCTGCGTTCCGCCACGGTCAAAAAGTTCATGGTCGGCTACGAGATGCTCGGCATGCCCCAGCGCGATATTACGGCCGAACAGGCAGCGTCCCGGCTGAGGGAAATGAGCGAGCGGCACTACAAGGAGATCAAAGAGAAGATAGACAATTGAAGAACAATCGAAGATTGAAGAAAGATTGAAGATCGGGCGCAGGACCACAGAGCTCGGGCTCCCGTTTGGCCGTACTCCCGGATGGTGGATCCACAACTCTCGATCTTCAATCTTTGTAGTTCAGATTCCCCACGGCCCCTGATATCCGTTTACTTCGACCTCTTTTTGGGCTTCGTACTGGGCGTTATCAAGGGCTACCTGGCGCTCGAGCGCGGTAAGCCGCACCATTGCCTGCTGCACCAGCTCCAGGGTCGTATCGTGGAGCAGATTATGCTGGAGATCCTCGTGGCGGGTGTCTTCCACCAGTTCTCCTGCCCGTTTGCGCACACGGCCAGGCACGCCGACCACGACCGAGTGCGGCGGCACGTCTTTCACCACTACGGAGTTGGCGCCAATCCGTGAGTATTCTCCGACCTCGATGGGTCCCAACACCTTGGCCCCAGCGCCGACGACAACATGGTCCCGGATGGTGGGATGGCGTTTTTCACGTTTCCAGCTCACGCCGCCCAAGGTGACCCCATGATATAAAGTCACATTGTCGCCGATTTCTGCCGTCTCCCCGACGACAACACCCATGCCGTGGTCCACGAAAAACCCGCGACCAATGCGCGCGCCGGGATGAATCTCAATGCCCGTCAGCAAGCGGGCCAGATGCGAAGTGAGTCGTCCCAACAGGTGGAGCCGGTGCACCCAGAACCAGTGCGCCAGCCGGTAGAACCAGAGGGCATGCAAGCCCGGATAACAGGTCAGCACTTCCCATATACTGCGGGCCGCGGGGTCGCGGTCAAATACCACCTGAATATCGCGGCGTAGGGTCTCAAACATTAGGCTCTCCTTTTGGGGAACGATGAGTGGCGGGCGGCAACGTATGCCGGCGAACTGTGCGTTCGGCGGTCCTGCAGGGGAACGGCTTGAGCCCAGGAACGCCGCTCGCCACTCCTATCTCTTACCCCCTCAAATCCGCATAGAGATCAGTGCTCAAGTAGCGCTCACCGTTGGAGGGAACAATCGAGACGATGAGCTTGCCGGCGTTCTCCGGCCGCTGTGCAACCTGGAGGGCTGCATACAGGATGGCCCCCGACGAAATGCCAATGAGCAGCCCCTCTTCTTTGGCCGCACGCCGGGCTGTGGCGAAGGCATCTTCGTTACTCACCTGGATCACTTCGTCAATGATCTCCGTGTTGAGCACCTGGGGGACAAAGCCGGCCCCAATCCCCTGGATCTTGTGCGGGCCAGGCTTGCCGCCCGAAAGGACCGGCGAGTTGGCCGGTTCCACGGCGATCGCCTGGAACGATGGCTTGCGCGCCTTGATGACCTCAGCGACGCCGGTGATGGTGCCTCCCGTTCCCACGCCGGAGATCAAAATGTCCACCTGGCCGTCGGTATCGTTCCAGATCTCCTCGGCGGTCGTGCGGCGATGAATCTCTGGGTTGGCCGGGTTCATGAACTGTTGAGGAATGAAATACCGTTTATCAGCCGCAGCCATTTCCTCGGCCTTGGCAATTGCACCCTTCATGCCTTCGCTGCCCGGTGTCAGGACCAACTCCGCGCCGTAAGCGCGCAGCAACATGCGGCGTTCCATGCTCATGGTATCAGGCATGATCAGCGTGCACTTGTACCCCTTGGCCGCGGCCACAAACGCGAGGCCAATCCCCGTATTGCCGCTCGTCGGCTCCAGGATAATCGTGTCTGGTCCAATGATTCCAGCCTGCTCCGCAGCCTCAATCATGCTGAGGCCGATGCGGTCCTTCACGCTGCCCGCGGGGTTGTAAAACTCGAGTTTGACCGCGACGGTGGCCTGCGCCCCATTGGTGAGCCGGTTGATCTTTACCAGGGGCGTCTTACCGATCAACTCGGTTATGTTATTGGCAATTTGCATGGAAGTTCCTCTCTAGTTTGGTATTCTTTTGTACTTACGCTGAACGCGCCAGACCCAGGGCGTTTGCCAACGCGTGACTCTGCCCTGAGCCTGGCGCCAATGTTCGACGTTAAACAATATGATATGCTACGCGCTTATGGCCGCGTATTGTGTAACATTCTACCCGAATTCACTGCGTAACGCGGCAATGAAGGTAACGATCTGCGTGGCCTCACGGGCCAGGCCGCTGGACTGGAAACCAGGAAGCGCTGCCAGTTCATCGATGCTCGACGGGGCATGGCGCGCGATCTCTTTGAGCAAGCTATTGCTGGCGATCTCGTATGGCCGGCACCGGCTGGCAACTGCCAGCTTCTGGCGCAGCTCTTGCAGGCGCAGATTTATCTGCCTTTCCAGGCGCGGCGGTGCAAACCGTCCAGGCTGCTGGCGGTTGGACGCCTGCCCGGCGCCCACCTGCTCGGCACGCTGAGCCTCCAACCGGACGGCGTCCCCATCGTGTTCAGGGTTGAGTTTGATGATATCCAACAGCGCTTCCCCGTAATACTGGAGCCGCTGTTGGCCCATGCCCGGCAACGCGGCCAGCGCATCGAGCGTTTGGGGACGGCTTTCGGCGATGCGCAACATAAGATCGTTGCTCATCACCACATAGGGAGGCTGGCCCAACTCCTCGGCTTTGCGGCGTCGCCAGTACCAAAGCGCCTTCTGCAGGGCCGTATATTTGTCACCATCGGTCTCGGCCTCGCCTTCTATCGTCTCAGTGGTTGGCGCTTCACCGTATTCGCCCAATTCCGGGTGCTCGGCCAGCCAGCTCTCAGCTTCCGTGCGGCCGCGCATGGTGGGCGCCAACACCAGGTAGCCCCGACGTTCATACTGGCGCAGGCGGCCCTCGTCGATGAGATCATCGATATAGGAGAGCACGCCGGTTTCGCCGATGGCCTTCAGCGCGCCAAAGTGGCGCGCCTGATCAGGCCCTACGGGCGAGCGCAGCGAACCGGCCAGGATGCGCGCCAAACCGCTGCGCCCTACGGGCCGCGGCAGGCTAACCAGGCAATCTATGATCATGGGCTCGAGGTCGGCGTCGTCTGGCGCAACGTGCTCCAGCCGTTTTGGCACGGGTATGTCCGGCCGAACCCCTGTACAGTTGTCACAGACAGTGCAGCGGGTGCGCGGCGGGCTGCCAAAGTGAGCGCTGATATAACCATGGCGACACGACTCAGCGGTGGCATACCCGACCACGTCGTCAATGCGGCGTTGCGCTACGGCGCGGGATTGGACGAGCAAGTTTTCCAGCCGTTCGGACAAATCGGTGGGTCGCGGTGTCAGGTCAATGAGCATGGAACGCCGGCCAGTGGTTACCTTGATGACACCCTGGTCGGCCCAATCCAGAAGGCGTGCTTCCACGTCCGCCAGGGGCCAGCGCATGAAGGAGGCCACATCACGGACTGCAAAGACTGCCGACTGCTCAGGCCCTAGCGCAAGACCCTTGATAAGCCTGGCTAGCTCCCGATCGGCCAGCTGATCAGGGCGGATCCGTTTCGCCAAGGTA
This sequence comes from Caldilineaceae bacterium, assembly GCA_019455155.1. Taxonomy (GTDB): domain Bacteria; phylum Chloroflexota; class Anaerolineae; order Caldilineales; family Caldilineaceae; genus JACFMY01. Next base: position 11,825 of record JACFMY010000056.1, on the reverse strand, counting down.
ATCGTGAGCTCTTGCGGTACGTCGAAGCCGCGCGCCAACAAGTCAGCCCGTTCCAACATGCTGATGGCGACGCGCAGTGCCGTCTCATCGGCATTGAGAACCTGCTGGAGGCGGCGAAAATCCACCGTGCCCAGAACTGCCTCCGGCTGCGCACTCGAGGGTTCCCCTTCCCCAATTGGCACACCCAGCTGCGTGGCAATGGCCGTGTAAACGCGTTCGAGGAACGGCACGTTGTATTCGTCCGCCTTGGCCCAGCGCCGCAGGTTTGCCCAGTCATTGTTGCTGTAGAAGAGCACACCCTGGCTCAGGTGACCGTCGCGGCCGGCGCGGCCAACCTCCTGATAGTAGGCGTCGAGGCTGCGCGAGGGGTGGAAGTGTACGATGAAGCGGATATCTGCCTTGTCGATGCCCATGCCAAAGGCAATGGTGGCGACGACCACCCGCGAATCGTTACGCATGAAGCGGTCCTGCACCGGACCGCGTTCAGCCAGGCCAGCATGGTAGGCCTCGGCGGTGACACCTGCGTTCTTCAGAGCGAAGGCAATCGTCTCTGCTTTGTGACGGCTGTTGACGTACACGATCCCACTACCCTCGGTCTCCGTCACATACTTGACCAACGCCGCCAGCTTCTCTTCCTCGTTGTGGAACTGGAGGGCAGAAAGGTGCAGATTGGGCCGGAAGATGTCCATGGACATGACCCGCGGCCGCCGCAGCGCGCTGCCCTCCTCCTCCACATTGCTGATGTAATCGATAATCTCATCCCGCACGCGCGGCGGCGCAGTGGCGGTCATGGCAAGAGCAGGGGGGTCTCCCAACTCATGGCGCGCCTCGGCGATGAACAGGTAGTCGGGCCGGAAGTCGTGTCCCCACATGCTGACACAGTGGGCCTCATCGACGACAAAGAGCGCCAGGCCGGCCCGGCGCAGCGCATGTAGAAATGATCGCTGCCGCAGGCGCTCAGGGGCAGCATAGATCAACTTGTAGTCACCGCGCGCAATGCCGCGCATGCGGACGGCCAGTTCGGTGTCGCTCAAGGTGCTGTTGATGAAGGTAGCGCGCAGCCGCGCCGCGACGGGCAGGCTTTCCACCTGGTCCTTCATCAACGCGATCAGCGGGCTGATGACCAGTGTGGCCTGCGGCGCAATGAGCGCGGGCAGCTGGTAACAAAGCGATTTGCCCGCGCCCGTCGGCATGACGGTCAGGATCGATTCTCCCCGCAGGATCGCGGCAATGGTTTCGGTTTGGCCCGCGCGCAGTTGAGAAAAGCCAAAATGACGGATCGCTTCCAGCTCTACCTTGAGGCGTTCTTCCCGCGATACCGCGAGCGCTTCGATGCCGCTGTGCTGGCGGTAGACACTTTCTGGGTCCGCGAGCAGCTCGTCGCCAGCGCCCAGGAAGGGCTGCAGCGCACGGCGTACGGCGAAAAGCGCCTGCTGGCGACGGCGCGCGAGCTCCAGCTGCGCGGCGTTGGCCGTCTGCTCCTTACCCAGCGCCTCGGCGACCCGCGCAAAGCGAACCAGCTGCTCATCGGTGATACCTGCCGGCACACCGGCGCCCAATCGCTGCAGCAGGCGATCGGCTTCTGCCACATCGCCCGCCTGCTGCCTGGTATCGGCCAGCAGCAAGGTCACCTGCAGATCGTTGGCATGGTGCTCAAGATACGCCTGCAGGACCTCCCCTGCGGCAGCATAGTCACCCAAACGGGCAAGCAAAGCAGCGGCAGCAGAGACGCCGCTGGCCTGCCGTCCATAAACGCGGGCCAGGTCTTCGGCAATGCGCCGTGCGGCGTCGTCGTGGCCTGTTGCCAGCAGGGCTTCCGCCTCCAACGATTGCGAGGTAATGGTGGTGTTGCGCCGCTGGCGCCGCTCGATTACCGGCAACGCTTCGGCTGGTTGCCCCAACACGATGCGGGCACGGGCCTCAAAATCGAGTAAATAGAGCAACGGGCCGTGCGTCTTGCGCATGGTGTGGGCAAGGGCCAACTGCTCCTCTGGATCGCCCCACTGCTGCAGGCAGCTCATGAGTTGGTCCCGTACCTCAGGCGGTAGATTGGGGACGCTCTCGAGCGGGAAGCCTAACTGGGCAAGGATGCCTTGGTTGGAATCGGGCATGTCAGAACCTATTGTCTTTGCCGGCACGACCAGCAAGCGAGTTGGGGCAGCTTTCGTCAATGCGGCACATTGTACACCACAGATGACGCCTTTTGCACGAAAGCGGCAAACGGATATGTGCCAGCGCCATTTTGACGCACAAGCGCCTGTTTCAGTATAATTGGAGGTCGATTACTCTGCTCTTCCTGTTCCCGGCTGGGCTTTTTTTCCAGGAGGTTTTTGGCCGGGTATGCCTTGCGGTCGGGCAGACGATAGCCGGGAGACAATGGGCCAGACCAACCATGCAGAAAAAGGGCGCACAACTGCGCCCTTTGTTGCAAATATACATAACTAGCATGCGGCCCCGCCCTCCCCATTCGAAAGTGAGCACGTTCATATGACGCGAGTCTTCATCACCGGCATGGGCGCGATCACGCCAATCGGCAACGACGTACCGACATTTTGGAAAAGTCTGCTGGCCGGCAAATCGGGTGCAGGTCCCATTACGGCGTTTGACACCGGCGACATGCCCTACCGCATCGCCTGCGAGGTGAAGGGTTTCGATGCTGCCGAGCACCTGGACAAAAAAACCGCGCGGCGTATTCACCGCTCGGCACAGTTTGCAGTCGCCGTTACAAAACAGGCGCTGGCAGACGCTCAACTTACCATTGACGAAAACAACTGGGAACGGGTCGGTGTCATGATGGCTACCGGCGGCGGCGGCATTACCGAGATTGAGTTCGGCGCCCTCGAGGTTGTACGCAAAGGCTGGCGCTCGGTTGGCCCCTTTGTGGTTCCCAGCGCCATGGCCAATGCCGTGAGCTGCGTCGTATCCATTGAAACCGGCGCGCGCGGTCCCGTCATGACGAGCACCGCAGCGTGCGCCAGTGGCCATTATTCCATCCTGGAAGGCTACCACTTTCTTCAGCGTGGCGAGGCGGACGTCATCATCGCCGGTGGGACCGAGTCGCTTATGTCCACGCTGACCATGGCCGCGTTTGGCCGCATGGGTCCCCTGTCTAGTCGCAGCGATGACCCGGAGCACGCCTGCCGGCCGTTCTCGGTGGACCGCGATGGCTTCGTCTGCGGGGAAGGCGCGGCGGCTGTCATTCTCGAGACGGAAGAGCATGTCCGCCGCCGCGGCGGGCGCATCCTGGCGGAAGTCCTGGGCGGAAAACTGACAGGAGATGCCTTCCATATCACCGCGCCCGATCCGGAAGGCGCTGGCGCATCCCGCGCGCTCACAGGCGCTGTCAAGGCCGCCGGCCTCTCCCCGGAGGATATTGACGTGGTCTACGCGCACGGGACCGGAACAACCCTCAACGACATCGGCGAGACTAAAGCGCTCAAGAAGTCGTTTGGGGAAGCCGCCTATAACATGAAGATCACCAGCATCAAGAGCATGATCGGCCATGCCCTGGGCGCAGCCGGCGCGCAATCAGCTGTCGCTGCGGTTTGCTCGCTGCGCGAAGGCCTGGTCCCGCCAACCATCAACTATACGCCGGACCCCGAGATCGACCTCCATGTCGTGGGCAACCATGCGGAGGAGGTCGACGCCCATTACGCTATCGTCAACGCCTTCGGCTTTGGCGGCCAGAATGTAGTGGTCGTCTTCGGCCGCGGCGAAGATGGCGCATAGTCTGCCGGCAAGCAGATAAGAACCCATAGCAGCTTGGGCGCCGGCAAGGGCGCAGGCTATTTAGCAGAAGCCTGTACCCTTGCCGGCGTTGTTGTGGAGGTAACCGGTGCCATTGAACATGTTTCGATTTGTTCTATTTGCCGCGCGCCGCGTTCCCGGGTAGGATCGCCCCATGGCGCACGAACGGTTCGAGTGGCTGGAAATCCCAACCGAAGAGACAACCGCGGGCAAAAAAGAGACCAAGGTAACCGAAGCCGTGGTCGGCAAACGGTGCCCAGAGTGCGGATGGCTGGATGAAGAGACCGCCACCCGCTGTTTCCGCTGTGGCTACCGCTACAACGTCGATCATTCCCTGGCCGAACGCATCGGCCAGCTCGGCGTGGCGCTACCTCCTCGTGTGATAGAGGCCGGCCAGAACCTCGAGAACTATTTCCGCGCCTTCGGCCGGGCCCGTCTGCCCGAGTCGCTGGCCGTCTACCAGCTGCGCATCCAGGCGGAAACGCTGCGCCTGAGCCGCGGCTTCGATCGCCTCATCTGTCTGGACGATATCGCGGTCGAGCACTACGAGCACCAGCTCGAAGCGGCGCTGCGCGCGTTGCGCGAGATGCGGGGACGTGCGCTGCTGGCCGATGAGGTGGGCCTGGGCAAAACGATTGAGGCCGGAATCGTGATGAAGGAGTTGATCCAGCGCGGCCTCGTGCGGACCGTGCTTGTACTCACGCCGGCCTCCCTTACCGAGCAGTGGCGCGAGGAACTGAGCAGCAAGTTCCACGAAGATTTCACCATCATGGAACGGCCCCGCCAGTGGGAAGCGGTGAAAGATGCTGACGAAGGGCGCTGGATCGCCAGTCTCGACCGTGCCAAGCTAGACCGCCACCGCGCAACCATTTTGGACCGCGAATACGACCTGCTGGTAGTTGACGAGGCCCATAAGCTCAAGAACCGCAGTACATTGGCCTGGAAATTCGTCAACCAGGTACGCAAGCGCTATGTGCTCATGCTGACGGCGACGCCAGTTCAGAATGACCTCATGGAGCTCTATGGCCTCATCACCATCCTGGCGCCCGGCCAGCTCGGCACGGCGCGTTCCTTTCGCCGCAACTTCCTGAGCCAATACGATGCCCGCCAGCCCCGCAATGCATCGTCGCTGCGCCGCCTGCTCAACGATGTCATGATCCGCAATCGCCGCAGCAAGGTCAATGTCCAGTTTCCTCGTCGCCGGGCCGCCATCTACCACCTGGAACTAAGCGAGGCCGAGTGGATCCTCTATCGCGAAGTGACCGAGTATATCCGCCGGCGCTTTCACGACCGGGACAGCACTAAGCACCTGCGCCTGACCTTGATTACGCTGCAGAAGGAGCTGAGCAGCAGCCCCCAGGCTGTGGCCAACACGCTGCGTAAGATGCTGGCGGACACCGCGCACAGTGCAAAAGTACGCGCGCAGCTGGGTCACTTCCTGGAACTGGCCAGCGCTATTCCGGTCAGCCGCAAGGTAGCGGCCGTACGCGAGATCCTCGACCGCTTTCCGGGCAAGTTCCTCATCTTTACCGAATACCGACAGACCCAGGAGACCCTGCTGCGACAGCTCCAGGCGTGGGGCGTCGAAACGATAGGCTTCCACGGCGGGATGGACATTCACCACAAGGAACAGGCGGTGGCGCGCTTTCGCGACGATGCGGCCGTGCGCGTGATGGTGAGTACCGAAAGTGGCGCCGAGGGCCGCAACCTTCAGTTCTGCCACCAGCTCATCAACTACGATCTCCCCTGGAATCCCATGCGTGTGGAGCAGCGCATCGGCCGGCTGCACCGGCTCGGCCAGGAGCGCGATGTCACGATTTTCAACCTGAGCTGCAACGAAACCATCGAGGCCCATATTCTTGAGCTGCTGGCGCGCAAAATCCGCATGTTCGAGCTTGTCATCGGCGAGCTGGACATGATCCTGGGCAATGTGGATGGGAACCGGTCATTCGAAGATCTCCTCCGCCAGACCTGGGAGGCCGCAGTCAGCGAGGATGACCTGCGGGCGCGGTTCGACGCCCTGGGAGACCTGCTGGTGCGTGCGCGCCGCGATTATGAACGGGTGCGCGAATCCAACACGATGCTGGATACTGCGCTGGATCGGCCGTAATGCATGCCAGGCCCGCGGCGGCCTTCGCCGCTTAATGGACAACACGCTTACAGACAGGCTATACTTAGCGGTATACACAGAAACCGCAACTACATATCGCTACCCCGACCAGTTGACCTTTCACAGCGGTTGACTTCTGCCAATCCAGGAGCCACTTTATGCGCAAGTATTACCACGTTCATCTGGACGATCACGCGTACGACATGCGGGAGCTTCACGGCGAAGAGATCATCAAGGCCGGCCGCTACCTCATTGCAAAGACCCTGGTGGAGACGGGCGCGGCGCAGATCGATCCCCTGGCGCCGGAAAACCCTCTGATCTTCTCCGCCGGGCCCCTTGCCGGCACCAGTTTCTCCAACGCCAACCGCACCAGCGTTGGCTGCAAAAGCCCGCTCACGGGCGGCATCAAAGAGGCCAACGGCGGCGGTACCTTCAGCTATGGCTTGGGCCAGCTGGAGATTGCCGGCTTCACGCTCTACGGTGCGTCGCCGGAATGGGTCGTGCTCCACTTCAAACGAGACGGCACCATCAGCTTCGATGACGCCACGCCCTACATGGGCAAGGGCAACTTCGCGGTGGCCGAAATGCTCTTTGCACGCTATGGCCGTAAGGTGGCGCAGGCGCTCTGCGGTCCTGTAGGCGAATACCAGGGCCTGCTGGCTGGCATTGCCTTTAGCGACAAAGACGGTCGCCCGTCCCGCCTGGCGGCGCGCGGGGCGGTGGGCGCGGTCATGGGCAGCAAGCGGATCAAAGCTATCGTCGTCGACCTGGACAAGACTCCCCAATTCGAGTCGCCCAAGCGGGTCACAAGCAGCATCAAAGATTATGTCAAGATGCTGCGCGCAGACTCAATCGTCATGAACTTCTATAACAAGGTCGGGACGATGGGGATGGCCGATTTCCAGAACTATCTGGGCGGCCTGCCCGTCCGCAACTTCTCGGCCGGACAGGTCGCCGACGTCTCGCAGGGCGAACAGTTCAAAATGGGCGGCGACTACATAGGCGAGCTCAACACCACGCGCGGCGGCCAGCAGACACACCCGTGTATGCCTGGCTGCGTGATCCAGTGCAGCAACGTCTATTTCAGCGCGGAAGGCAAGGAGGTCGTCTCTCCCGTCGAATATGAGACGCTGGGGCTCCTGGGCACCAACTGTGGCATCACGGACCCGGACAATCTGGCGCAACTCAACTACCTTGCCAACGATCTAGGTGTCGATTCCATCGAGACAGGCGCCACCCTGGCCGTACTTATGGAGGCGGGGCTCGGTAAATTCGGCGACGTCGAATTCATGGCCGAAGCCATGGCGGAGCTCCACAAAGGCACGGAACAAGGCCGGCTGTGGGCCCAGGGCACGGCGCGCGTCGGTGAGCACTACAAGGTGCGTCGCGTACCCGTCATTAAGAAGCAGGCCATTAGCGCTTATGACCCGCGCGTCGTCGAATGCACGGGCATCACGATGATGACTACGGCCCAGGGCGCTGACCATACAGCCGGCAACGCGCCCCGCTTGAAGACCCGTGAAATGGACCTGGAAACGCTCATGGACACGAGCCTGCTCCAGCAGATCCGGGCCGCGGCCAATGACAGCCTGGGGCTGTGCCTCTTCGGCCAGAGCGTGAGCAACGTCAATACGGAGTTCCTGGCCGAGACCCTCAACGCGGCCCACGGCACGAAGCTGGAGCCTGGCTTCTTCGAAGAGCTGGGGCGGGAGACATTGCGCTACGAGCGGATCTTCAACGAACAGGCCGGCTTCACTGCCGCGGACGACGAGCTGCCGGCGTTCTTCTACAGCGAGCCCTTGCCCCCAAGCAAGCAAACCGCGCGCTTCCACGGCACAGATGTGCATCATATCTATGACGCGCTGGAACAGGTGAGCACCTAAGCCGGCACGCCGGCTCGCGCGGCGCGGAAAGGCTGCCTGCTAGCTCCCCACCGGATGAGTTCAACCAACGATCAACTAGAAATGGTGCTAGAAAACCACGTATGGCAATCCTCGAGAAGTTGAAGGTAGCGGCTGAGGCGTTACAGCCTCAGCTGGTAGCATGGCGCCGGGATTTCCACATGCATCCCGAGCTTGGCTTTGAGGAGGTACGGACAGCAAGCATTGTCGCAGACCATCTGCACAGCCTGGGACTGGAAGTCTCTACAGGCGTCGGCAAGACGGGCGTCGTGGCCATTGTGGAGGGCGACGATCTACCGGCAGATGCGCCTACGGTCATGCTGCGCTTCGACATGGACGCGCTGCCCATCCAGGAAGCCAACGACGTCCCCTATTGTTCGCAAACACCGGGGGTCATGCATGCCTGCGGCCACGACGGCCACACTGCTGTTGGCATGGGGGTGGCGCAGCTACTGGCACAACACCGTGCCCACCTGCCCGGCCGTGTTAAGCTTGTCTTCCAGCCTGCGGAGGAAGGGCTCGGCGGCGCCCGCGCCATGTTGGCCGACGGCGCCTTTGATGCGCCCCGGCCCGCGGCCTCCTTCGGCCTGCATCTGTGGAGCCGGTTGCCCCTCAACCAGATCGTGGTCCAATCCGGACCCGTGTTTGCGGGTGCAGACAAGGTGAATCTGGCCGTATATGGCACGGGCGGCCATGGCGCCATGCCACACGAAACGGTGGACGCCGTGCTCATTGCCAGCCAGATCGTCGTGGCGTGGCAGAGCATCGTGTCACGCAATGTGAATCCCACTGAGCCCGCAGTGATCACCGTTGGGTCGCTCCATGCCGGAACCGCGGCCAACGTGGTCGCCGAACGCGCCGATCTGGAGTGCACCATTCGCTCCGTGAGCCTGGAAACACGCGATTTCCTGGTCAAGCGGATGCAAGAGATCGCTGACGGGATCTGCGCCGCCTATGGCGCCAGGGCGGAGCTGACCTTCATCGCCGGCGTGCTCCCGACGGTCAACTCGGAGGCTGGCACTGCGCTAATGCAGGAAGTGGCAGCCGCGGTGGTGGGTGCCGAACAGGTCAAGCAGATTACGCCCATGATGGTGGGCGAGGACATGTCCGAGTTCCTGAACCTGGCGCCAGGCTGCTATGCGCTGGTTGGCGCGTGGGATCCCGGGACACCGCTGAACAGCCCGCATCACAGCAACACCTTCGATTTCGACGAACGCATGCTCTCTACCGGCGTTGCCCTGCTGGCCAGTACCGCTGTGCGGTGGTTGGAGAATCACAAGGGGTAACGGCCCGAAGATGACAACGGCCTGTAGCCCGGTTCACCGTGAGAGCGTGGCTTTGGGCCGGGGCGATGTGCCATATCACATTAGAAAGAGTGTCCCATGACTGGCTCGTTTTTCCTGTCTGTTCTTGACTATGCGAAAGAACGGGAGGACAAGGCATTCAAACATACTTTCTTCGAAAGCAGCCGGCTGCTGGCTGGGCTCAACGTGCTGCGCCCAGGCCAGTCCCAGCCCCTGCACGATCACGCCGGCCAGGATAAGTTCTATTATGTGCTGGAGGGCACAGGCCTCTTTACCGTCGGCGAACAATCCCAACGCTGCGGACCAGGCACCCTCGTGCTCGCGCCTGCCGGCATTCCCCATGGCGTCACCAACCAGGACCCCGCGCGCCTCTGCTTCCTGACTGTCATCGCCCCCTGGAGCCAGGGCTAAGGCTGCTACCCTGCCCGCCGCACTGCCATGATCGCCATCGAAGCAAGCAACCTCACTCGCCAGTTTGATGGCAAACTGGCGGTCGACCATCTCAACCTCACCGTGGAAACCGGCGAGTTCTTTGGTTTTCTTGGTCCCAATGGCGCCGGCAAGTCCACAACCATCAATATGCTCGTGGGCCTGCTACGGCCGACCGCAGGCGTGGCCCGCATTGCCGGGATCGATATCTGGCAGCAGCCCCTGGCGGCCAAACAGCTCTTAGGTGTGCTGCCCGAAGGGCTGAACCTCTACGAACGCCTGACCGCGCGCGAGTTCATTCGCTTCGTGGGCGCCATGTACGGTCTGCCCGACAGTGAGAGCCGGCAGCGCACCGAGGAGCTGCTCGACCTCATGGATCTGCAAGAGGACGCCGGCAAGCTCATCGTTGACTTTTCCCAAGGCATGCGCAAAAAGACCGCCCTGGCCGCGGCCATGATCCATACCCCCCGCGTCCTCTTTCTTGACGAGCCCTTCGAAGGCATCGACGCCATCTCCCGGCGTGCCATTCATAATGTGCTCCAGCGCCTGCGGGGACGGGGCACGACCATCTTCTTCTCGTCCCATATCCTCGAAGTTGTCGAAAGACTCTGCACGCGCATTGGCGTCATCGTCCAGGGCCGGCTCGTGGCCGAGGGGACCATCAGCGAGCTCCGTGAGATGGCCCAGACAGGCGCTAACTCCACGTTGGAGGATGTGTTCCTGCGCACCGTGGGCGCGGACGCCGAGGCTGGTTTTGCAACGGAAGGACGCGCCCTCTCGTGGCTGGATTGACAGGACCGGCGCCACAGACGGCCAATCACCGGCGGCGCCAACTGAAGGTACTGCTCCAGCTGCGCGCCAGGCTGGCGCTGCGCCAGTTCATGCGCGAGCCGGGGCAGCTGGCAGGTATCCTGGTCATGCTGCTCGTTTTTGGGCCGTTGGTCATCGGACTCGCCTTTGGCACAGCCCTAGGCTACCGGGTATTGGCCGCGCCTGCCCAGATCTTGGGCATCGTGTTATGTGGCCTCTGGCTGCTGTGGATGGTGCTGCCGCTGTTGTCCTTTCGCACCAATGAAGGACTAGACCTCTCACGCCTGCTGCTTTACCCCCTGCATACGCGGGACCTGCTCGTCAGCATGATCGTTGGTTCGTTGCTGGATGCACCCACCTACCTGACCCTGCCCTTTTTTGTCGCCATGGTCGTGGGATGGGCCGGCTCCCCCGCGCTCGTCGTGCTGCTGGTTGCCATGGTGCTGGGCTATCTGCTCATGTTGGTCAGCGGCCAGCTGGTGCTAACCGCGAGCATGGGCCTGCTGCGCAGCCGGCGCTTCCGCGACATCAGCATCATCGTCGTCTCCCTGCTTGGTTCCTCATGCTATCTGCTCAGCCGCGTTACCAACGAGGTGGGCGAGGCAGTTGCGGCCCAGGGCTTGGAACACTTCCGGCCACTCGCCGCCCTCCAATGGCTGCCCCCGGGCGCGGGCGCCAGGGCCGTTGAGTTGGCCATGGCCGGCGATTGGCTCCAAGCTGGACTCTGGCTTCTGTACAGCACGGCCTGGCTGGTCGTCCTGACGTGGGCCTGGTGGCGGCTGCTGGTACGCATCACAACCGGTGTCGCCATCTGGCAGCCGGCGCCCGCCAACAGGCGCAAGCCGGCCCGGCACGAGCCCGCGCCTGGCGCGGGCGCCGGCGAGCGGCTGCTCGCCTGGCTGCCGCCACAGGTGCGCGCCATCCTGTTCAAGGAGTTCATCCTCATCTGGCGCGTACCCCAGCGACGAATTTCGCTCTTTCAGAGTGTCTTCGTGCCGGTGGTCTTTGTGGTTGCGTTTCTTTTCAACGAGGGCGCCAATATGCGCGCGGCGCCTTCCTGGTTCGGTCTGGCGCTTCCCGTGGTAGGGCTCTTTGTTGCCTGGGGCATTGGCGCCAATATGCTCGGCATGGAAAGCCGCGGGCTGAGCGTGCTGCTTCTGACACCGGCTGACCGGCGCCAGCTGCTCATCGGGAAGGGGCTGGCAGCGTGGTTCGTGGCGCTGGCGCCGACCACAATCTATGGGGCGGCCCTGTTCTACTTCACACACGAGCCGCTGGTTCTCTACGGCTGGCTGGCGGCCATCACCACGACACTGGCGACCACCGGCGTCAACATCGTGGCGTCGGTGCTCTTCCCTTATCCGTTCGACGAGAACAGCGTCACGCGGCGGCGTTCAGGCGGCGGCTGCTCCGCGGGGCTGGGCCAGGTGTTAGTTGTACCCATGGCCATGGTGCTCGCCGCCTTGCCCACGGCGGCGCCCGGTGTACTGGGCTACTGGCTTGGCCATCCCGAAATCTACATCG
>JACFMY010000055.1:9869-22351 GCA_019455155.1 Caldilineaceae bacterium | reverse complement strand
CCCCAAAGCGGCAAACACGCTGGCAGCTGCAAAGACTCGATGCTCCGTAGGAGTAGGGAATAGAACCATTATGATCAAGAAACTGTACTATGCGATTACCGGCGATCCGAATGAGAAGGTACTCAAGAAATACCGGCCGATCGTCGAAGATGTCAACCAGCTGGAGCAGGAGTTTGAGCGCAAGAGCAACGGTGAACTGCGCGCGATGACTCGCCAGTTTCAAGAGCGCATCCAGCAAGCCACTGCAGAGCTACGAGAAGAGCTAACGGCAGCCGAGCAGGAATACCTGGACGTGCTCGGTACTGAAGAGCAAAAATTTGCCCGCGTTGAGGTTGACCGTATCAAGAAGGAGCTACGCAGGGCTGAAGAGGCGATCCTCTGGGAAATCCTGCCCGAAGCCTTCGCGGCCGTACGCGAGGCAAGCAAGCGGACGACCGGCCTGCGCCACTACGATGTACAGATGCTCGGTGGGATGGTACTCCACAGCGGCTCTATCGCCGAGATGAAAACAGGTGAAGGCAAGACGCTGGTCGCGACGCTGCCGCTCTACCTGAATGCTTTGACTAGGCGCGGCGCTCACCTGGTTACCCCCAACGACTATCTATCCAAGGTTGGTCTCCAGCTAATGGGCCCCATCTACCACCTCTTGGGCCTCACCGCCGCGGTGATTCAAAACAGCGCCGGGAACCCTGACCTGGGCAGCTTCCTATTCGATCCCGAATATCCCAACGCGGATGACCGCTTCCAGTATTTAAAGCCCATCAGCCGCCGTGAGGCGTATGCGGCCGACATTACGTACGGGACCAACAACGAGTTCGGCTTCGACTATCTGCGTGACAACATGGTGCAGGACGTCAAGCGGACTGTTCAGCGTGAGCTGCATTACGCCATCGTGGATGAGGTAGACAACATCCTCATCGACGAGGCGCGCACACCGCTCATCATCTCTGGCGAAGCGCGTGAGAGCTCCAACTATTATGTGCAGTTTGCCGACCTAGCGAAACGGCTCACGCCAGAGACTCACTATGTGGTTAACGAGAAGGAAATGGTGGCTACGCTGACAGAGGAGGGCATCGCCTATGTCGAGCGTGTGCTGGGGGTCGACAACCTCTACGCGCCCGAACATTTCGATATGCTGCCCTACCTGGACAATGCGCTGCGGGCCGTGGCGCTCTATAAACGAGACAAGGATTACATCGTCCGCAACCATGAAGTAGTGATTGTGGATGAGTTTACCGGCCGCCTCATGGAGGGGCGCCGCTACAGCGAGGGCCTGCACCAGGCTATCGAAGCTAAGGAAGGCGTCAAGGTCCAGAAGGAGTCCATGACGCTGGCGACCATCACCTTCCAGAACTTCTTCCGCATGTACAACAAGCTGGCCGGCATGACCGGTACGGCAAAGACCGAAGAAGAAGAGTTCCAGCGGATCTACAACCTGGACGTAGTCCAGATTCCCACATACAAGCCCATTATCCGCGACGACATGGATGACCTGGTCTACCGGACACAGGATGCGAAATTCAAAGCCGTCATCACTGATATCAAGGAGAGCTACGAGCAAGGGCGTCCTGTCCTGGTAGGCACCGTCGCGATCGAGACCAGCGAGCACGTAAGCAACCTGCTCAGGCGTAATGGCATTCCCCACGAGGTGCTCAACGCCAAGAACCACGAGCGTGAGGCGACCATCATCGCACAGGCTGGCCGGCCCGGCGCCGTCACTATCGCCACCAACATGGCTGGTCGTGGCGTAGACATCTTGTTGGGCGGCAATCCTGAGGGCACCGCGCGCGAGCAGCTGCGGCGTGAGGAGTACGACCTCGCCACCATTCGCCAGGCAGACTGGAACAAGGCCGTTGACATGCTCAAGCACGGCCAGGATCCCACGACCCAGTTCTCCGAACGCTGGGCGCAGGTGCTCACCGAGAAATGGCACGAGACCGAGCGCGACAAGGAGCTGGTCAAAGCGAAGGGCGGCCTGCATGTGGTGGGCACGGAACGCCATGAAGCACGGCGCATCGACAACCAGCTGCGCGGCCGCTCCGGCCGTTTAGGCGACCCGGGCTCAAGCCGTTTCTACCTGAGCCTGGAAGACGAGCTCATGCGCAAGTTCGGTGGTGACCGGATCTCTGGCGTCATGTCACGGCTAGGCGTAGAAGAGGATGTACCCATCGAAGCGGGGCTGGTCAACCGCGCCATCGAAAACGCTCAGACTAAGGTCGAGGGCTACAACTTCGATATCCGCAAGCATGTGTTGCGCTATGATGAGGTCGTTAACGAGCAGCGCAACCGCATCTATGATCAGCGCCGGCGCATCTTGACCGAGCCCTCCCTGCGCCTGACTGTGGAGAGCATGATTGAGGATGAAGTGAGCACGATTGTGACCCACTTCACCGCCGGTGACTATGACGACGAGTGGCAGCTGGACGAGCTGGCTCAAGCACTGAAGGCGCTGCTATACCAGTTGCCCGACGAGTTTGATCCAGGACGCTGGCAGGCCATGAAGCGTGCCGAGATCGAGGCTGACGCCATTGCCCTGGCCAAGGAGGCCTACGTCGCCAAGGAATCCGAAATCGGCGAAGAGATCATGCGGCAGGCCGAGCGCCAGATCATGCTGTGGGCCGTAGACAGCCGCTGGGTGCGCCACCTCACCGACCTGGATCGCCTGCGTGAAGGCATTGGTCTACAAGCCCTGGCCCAGGTCGACCCGGTGGTCGCTTACAAGCGTGAAGCGTTCCAGATGTACAGCGAACTCATCGACGCCATTCGGAGTGACACGGTCAAAGCCGTCTTCAACATTCAGCTGCAGCCGCGGGCCGAACAGGCCACGGCCATGCCGGTCACACCTATCGCCCGCAACATCCGCACCAACCGCGATGGCGGTGACGGTAGGTCCCAGACCGTTCGCAAGACGGGGCCGGAGCTGGGGCGCAATGACCCGTGCTGGTGCGGCAGCGGCAAGAAATATAAGACTTGCCACATGAAGAGTGACCAGCAGCAGGGCCATACCGCACAGCGGGTACCGGCGAAGTAGCGGGTTTTACCGGGTTAACCGGTCGCCCGCAGAGCAACCGATCGGAGCCATCGGGCACGAACGCTCTCCAAACGGGGAACCAAGGAGAGGCGCCAGTGCGTCGTATTGAGTATGCGGAACACACAGGGCTGGGGAGCAGACAGGCGCAGCAGCGCACTCCTTGCTTTAGCCGTTGCCTGGGCACTGATACTGCTCCTGTTGCTCGCCCCATCTGCAGTGGCACAGGCACCTGCGCCTGCGGAGCCACCAGTCCGCCTGGTGCGCATTCCGGGCACAGCACCGGACGCCATCCCCTTTACGTTGACCATTCCCATGGAAAGCCCGACGCTGGTCGCTGGCGACAGTGCTGCTAACCTGGCTGAAGCGCAGGGCTACTATGTAGTTAGGCCTGGCGATACGCTTTTTGTCATCGCGCGCGATCTTGGCGTGGATATGCACGAGCTGGCGGCGCTCAACGCCATTGTAGACATCAACCGGATCGAAGTCGGGCAGGTGTTGCAATTGCCTGGAGCCACCGGCAGAGGGGAGCAAGCCGCCGCACGGCCGCAGCCGGCCGTGGTCGCCAGTGACATCATCACGGCGCGTATGACAGTAGCCGCCCAGCAAGCTAGCCCCACATCCCCGTATCACAACAGTATCTGGCTCACCTACTACGGCAGG
Source organism: Caldilineaceae bacterium (assembly GCA_019455155.1). GTDB lineage: Bacteria > Chloroflexota > Anaerolineae > Caldilineales > Caldilineaceae > JACFMY01. The sequence goes on along the minus strand of JACFMY010000055.1, from coordinate 18,660 downwards.
CCCGGCATCCCCATTATGGGCATCCTGGGTGCGGACGATCCCATAACCGTCACCGCGCTGCTGCGCGAGCAGGCCGCGCGCTACGACGCTGCGAACGGGCCCGATCTCTCCGTCAGACCTGCGTTTCACCTGGTATACGGCATGGCTACCAAACGGCCGGGGGATGACGGCATGCACCTCAACTATCTTGCCGACGACATCGTCATGCAGTACATCGAAATTGGCCGGCGTGAGGGGATCGACGTCATTCTGGACATCCAAATCGGCGCGTACACGCCGGCCGAATCCACACGCCGCGCGCTGCCGTTTCTCGAATATCCCAATGTACATCTGGCCATCGACCCCGAGTTCGCCATGACCGTGCCCGGGCAGGCATGGCCTGGCAATCCCATTGGGTATGTAACTGCGGAACAGGTCAACGAAGTGCAGCGCGTGATGGCTGAATACCTGCGCGAGCGAGAGATCGCCGGCACACGTATCCTCCTTGTTCACCAGTTTCAGCAGAGCATGATCGAAAACAAGGAGGATCTGGACAGCTCCTACCCGGAGGTGGCGTTGACTCTGTCAGTGGATGGCTTCGGCTCGCCCTATGCCAAGATCACCAAGTACAACGCACTGGTGGATGACAGCACGCCATTTACCGCGTTCAAGCTCTTCTACGATTGGGATGTGCCACTTCTCAATGAACGCCAGGCATTGGGAAGCGAGCCTGGGCTTGTGGGATACTCCATCGGCGTTACGCCCAACATGATCATCTATCAATAGTGCCGGCGCAATGCCAAACCGGGAAGATTAGCCAGTATTCACCGCTTTGCTGGCTGGCCAAGCAGATAGAGCACACGCGCTCCCCAATCTACAGTCTGGCCCAATAGCTGTTGTTCTAGCAGCTGCTTCACTGCCGCGATCTCCGCAGGCGCAAGCACCTTGGCCAGGTGTTGCACGTAGCTGGGCCGCCCATCGCCATTGGCCGTGAACCATCGGGCAACAAGCGCCGGCGATACCGGCAGCAAGCTGCTCTCTTCCTCAGCCGTCACTGTGACTTCGAGCGCGGCTGCCCGGGCGGCCGCCACCAGATCGTCCACATCCCAGTTCACCAACGGGTCATCGCTGGCCCCATAGATGGCCTCTTCCGCTGCCTGCCAGCGGGAGACGAGATCAGGATCCAGGCCGGAGGGATCGACCAACCGGTAGATGCGCTGCGTATGGCGCGGCACACGTTCGGCCAGGCTGACAATACCATCGGCGGCGAGAAGCCCGGCGATCAGCTGCAGCATCTTTGCCTTCTCAGGCTCGTCAAGCAGGGCATTGTAACCGACAATCGCGTCAAAACGGAGGGCCGCGCCTTGATTCACCTTCTGCCATTCACCGCTCACCACACGCACCAGCTCGGGCAGCTCACCAAGCCCGCCCTCCATCACAACTGGCCGCTCCACCGGCGACAGCCGTTCCGCCATCTGGCGCAGGGCATCCGCATCGCGGCGGTTGCGGGCCAGCGAATAGACGCCGCCTTCGGGTGCCCGGCGTAATGCCTCCCAGGTAAGGAGGCCAGAACCGGCCTTGAGATCGAGAACGACACTATGGCGGCTCACTTGGGTAGCGTTCAGAACCCGGTCGCGCAACTGGCCCAGCCGTTCGCCGGCGCCAGAAATGGTGCGTTGGAGCCAACGTTCCCGGGCAGGGTCGTCAGGCGAGTAGGTGAGCACCTCCTGGTGTTCGTCCTCGGCGGCCAGCATGGCGGCCAACTGTGCCTCCCGCCGCCGCGCTACCTCTGTGCGAATGGCAGCCTCATACCCCTGGTCTGTGGGCTGGTAGAAGACCTTGCCCTGGAGCGACGTCGGCAGATATTGTTGTGCGACCCAGTGATCGCGATAGGCATGTGGATACAGGTAACCTTCGCCGTGGCCAAAACCCTCACTGTCACGGTTGGCGTCCTTCAGATGGTTGGGAACACCGCTGTCGGCCTCCTTCGCAACCTGTTCCAACGCATCGAAGAAGGCGAAGGCCGTGTTGGACTTGCGCGCGGTGGCTAGATAGAGGGCGGCCAGCGCCAGATGGAAACGTCCTTCGGGCAGCCCAACCTGTTCAAACGCCTGAGCGCAGGCATTGACCATCTGAATGGCGTTGGGATCCGCCATGCCCACATCCTCACCGGCAAAGATCAACATGCGCCGGAAGATGAAGCGCGGCGACTCGCCTGCATAGATCATCTTGGCCATCCAATAGACGGCCGCATCGGGGTCACTCCCGCGCAGGCTTTTGATGAAGGCGCTAATGGTATCAAAGTGGTAGTCGCCTTCCTTATCGTAGAGAACAGCACGGCGTTGAATGGACTCTTCGGCAATGGCGAGCGTGATGTGAAGCGCGGTTCCCGGCGCCAATGCTGTGGGCCGGCTAGCAGTGCGTGCATCGTCGCCGTTGATTCCTGGCTCTTCTCCCGTGGTCTCAACGGCCAACTCCAACGCATTCAACACGGCGCGAGCGTCGCCATTGGCCACTTCCACCAGATGTTCCAACGCGTCGTCGTCGATGGTAACATGCAGGCGTCCATAGCCACGCACCGGATCAGTCAGCGCCTGCTGTGCGACACGCCGTAACTCGTCCTTGGTCAGCGGCACGAGCTGGAAGATCCGGCTGCGGCTAACCAACGCTTTGTTGACTTCGAAGTAGGGATTCTCGGTTGTGGCGCCAATAAAGATGACGGTGCCGTTCTCCACCCATGGCAGCAGCGCGTCCTGTTGCGCCTTGTTGAAGCGATGGACTTCGTCTACAAACAGGATCGTGCGCTGGCCATAGAGCCGGCTGCGCTCCTGGGCTTCGGCAATGGACTCGCGGATCTCCTTGACGCCAGAAAGGACGGCATTGAGGGCAATAAAGTGGGCGCGGGTGGTGTTAGCGATCACACGGGCCAGGGTTGTCTTGCCGGTGCCAGGCGGCCCGTAAAAGATCAGGCTGGACAGCTGGTCGGCTTGAATCGCGCGGCGCAGCAACCGGCCGGGCCCCACAATGTGCTCCTGTCCCACGAATTCGTCGAGCGTGCGCGGGCGCATCCGGGCAGCGAGCGGGGCTTCCTGTTCGAGACGATCGTCATGTGCCTGGTCAAAAAGATCCATACTACGTGCATTGTACAAGAAAATAGAATATGTGGTTAAAGCCATGCGGCCACGGATGGGAGGCCGGCAAGGGATTTGATGGCTGACTCTAGCATGTGATAGCATTTTGACTACACAATCCTACCAACACCATTAACTGGTACATCATGACATCTCGGTTCGAAACGCAGGCGACTTTTGACGCCTTCTGCGAGGAGCTGCAGGCGGCATGCGCCGAATACGCTGTACCCGGCGTCGCCGTAGGGATCCTCCATAAAGGCGAGACATACATGGCTGGCTTCGGCGTCAACAACGTCAACCAACCGCGTCCGGTCGACCCTGACACCCTCTTCCAGATAGGCTCGGTTACCAAGACTGTGACTGCCACGGCGATCATGTGGCTCGTGGAGAAGGGAAAGGTCGAGTTGAACGCACCGGTCAGACGCTATTTGCCTGACTTTGCCCTGAAGGAGCCAAAGCTGGCGGAACAGGTCACCGTTCAACACCTGTTGATGCATGTTGCTGGGTGGATGGGGGATTTCTTCTATGATACGGGCCGGGGAGCGGATGCACTGGCGAAATATGTAGCCATGATGGCCGATCTGCCCATCGTTCATCCACTCGATCAGGGATGGGCCTACAACAACGCGGCATTTGGCGTGGCTGGCCGTATCATCGAGGTGGTGAGCGGTGAATCCTACGAGCACTTTGTCAGCCAGCGAATTCTGGCGCCCCTGGGCATGGAGATGTCCTTCTTTTTCCCGGAGGACGTGCTCTATTACAACGTGGCGGTGGGGCACAACACGCAAGAGGATGGCGCCCAGGAGCTAGCAAAGCCTTGGGCCCTGGCGCGGTCATCAAACCCGGCCGGAGGCATTGTCTCTACCGTGCGCGACCAACTTCGTTATGCCCGTTTTCATCTCGGCGACGGTACGACAGAGAGTGGTCAGACCCTGCTGAGCAGAGCGAGCCTGCAGGAAATGCAGAAAACACACCGCAAGGCAGCCAGCCTCGCCGACGAAGTTGGCATCAGCTGGCTGATCAGGCTCGTGGGGGACACGCGTCTGGTAAACCATAGCGGCGCTACCAATAGCCAATACTCGGCGCTTGTGTTGGTGCCAGCCCGGAACTTCGCCATCACCATCTTAACCAATGGCAGCCGCGGCCGCACCTTGAACAACGTCATAGTGAAGACCGCCCTGGAGCGGTTCTTGAAGGTCTCACAGGCGGAGCCGGCGGTCATGCCGCTCACACTCGAACTGGCGCGGCAATATCGCGGCCACTACGAAGCTGCGCTGGCGGCTATCGACATTGAACCACAGGGAGAAGGCGTGGTTGTTCACGTTCAGCCCAGAGGCGGATTTCCCGATCAGAACACGCCACCGCCACCCGCACCGCCACCCGCACCCTTCTACGCGTACGCTGAAGATCTGCTTTGGGCAAAGGACGGGCCTATGTTGGGTTCTAAGGCCGAATTCCTGCGCAACGCCCAGGGGGATGTCTATGGATTTCATTTGGGCGGCCGTATCTATCAGCGCGCGGCGCATCCATCCAGCTGATGAAACCCGCCTGGCAACCGTGCCAACTCGGGGGGTCAGGCAAAGTCCGCTACTACCGGCCGGTGATCGGAGATACCATCGCTGTCAGCCCATATCGTGCAGCCAGTGACTGAACTGGCCAACGGGGCGTTGGCAAAGATGTAGTCGATACGAATGGGCAAGTTGGACGATAGGAAGGTCCGCTGCTCGGGCACACCAAAGCGCCGGTAGAGATCGATATAGCCGGCCTTTTCCATTTGCGTAATGACCTGTGGCATGTCACGTGCGCCAAGCAAGTTGGGTGCGTGAGCACCCAGCAGGAGCCTGGTCAATTCTTCCTTGCGGCCTTCCATATCCCAAGGGCTCAGCGTGTTGAAGTCGCCTATGACCAGATGCGGCCGGTTGCGATCGCGAACGAGCCAGGTACGCGCTACGCGTAGCTGCACCAGCCGTGCCTCTTCGTCTGTGTGGTCGAGATGGGTGATGTAGACTGTGAGCGTTTTGCCATCGGGTAACAGGACACGTCCTTCGAGCAAGCCACGCTGCTCCTTGCCCTCAAGCCGCTGGTCCCGATCCTCTTCTTTGGGAGCCAGGTGATGGGCGGAGCTGGCGATGATAGGCCAGCGGCTCAACAGGGCATTGCCGTAGGCGCCAGCGGGCATGTCGTCCTGCACCGGCCAGCGCAAGCACGGGCCAAATACGAAGTGCATACTCAAGCGGTCGGCGAGCGCTTCCAGCGCGGGCCGCGCATCGCCGGCTATGACACGCGGGTAGTAGACTTCATTGAGCCCAATGATATCTGCCTCAAGAGCCCGCAGCGTTGCGGTCACGCCGTCAAGATTCGGTTGGTTGTCGGCCGTACGCCAGCCATGGATGTTGAAAGTGACCACACGCATAGGACTTGTCCAACTGGGTGCAATGAGCGGATCTGAATCGATGAAGGGCCTGCAACATCGCCAGGCCCCGAACAGTATAGCCGCCGCCAGGCGGAATACAAAGATGCGAGGACTATGACCGGCCTATGTCTTTGCACAATACCTTGCGAAAACACTATACTTTGCGAAAACACTGGACTTTGTGAAAATACTGGGTAAACGCAGGCCATCGTTGAAAGGAGATCGTACAATGCCCTTACCGTCACGGGAAGAAGCCTATGCCCTCGTATGCGAATGGGTCGAATCGGAAGGTTTGCGCCGCCATATGTTGGCGGTGGAAGCTGCTCTGCGTTCCTATGCGCGCCACTACAGCGAGGATGAAGATCTATGGGGCATTACCGGCTTACTCCACGACCTGGACTACGAACGGTGCCCTAATATGGACGACACAGAGAATGGCCATCCACGTACGGAGTTGCGGCTCTTCCGTGAGCGCGGCTATCCACAGGAACTGATACACGCAGTCGAGGCCCACGCCACCTTCTTGGGTGTGCCCCGTGTATCGCGGCTGGACAAGGCCTTGCTAGCCTGCGACGAGCTGACCGGCCTTATTCTGGCCTGCGCTTATGTACGGCCGGATCGAGATCTGCGCGGCGTAGCGCTCAAATCGGTCAAAAAGAAGTGGAAGGACAAGGCCTTTACCGCGGCCATTGACCGCCATGAAAACATGCAGTTCATCGAGGAGCTTGGCGTCGACTTTGATGAGCATGTGGAGCGTGTGCTCACCGCGATGCAGACGGTGGCCGGAGAGCTGGGTGTAGCTGGGGACAACTAGCCGGTCAGGCTTTTCGAATGGCGCTGTGCCGTTCCTTAATCCGGTCTGCGCAGCTGCACCGTGCACTGGGCCCGATAGTCAACCCACCAATCCTTACAAGCGCGCGGATCCAGGAACTCACCGGTGTCGCGCGTGGCGACCTTGAGCACGCTCCCGCGCGCCACACCGATAATTTCGCCGTTGCGGAGTGCCGGCAGGTGGCCGCGGCCGGCGGCGTCAAGCTGCCGGAATAGATCCACCAAACCAGGGTTGACGATCAGATCTTCGAGATGGATCAGATATCCCCGGGCCGGCGTGTCGTTGCGGGTATACACCAGGGTCAAGCGCTCCTCGTCCGCGTAGAGCACCATAGCCTTGAAACCGCCCGCATAGATCTGGGGGTTGCGGCGGGGAATGCTGATGGGTTCTCCCGGCACTGTGGCCATCCCTAAGAGGGTTACACCATACTTGGAGATCAGCTCGCCCCGGCAACCGTCTGGTTGGTTGCATTCCCAGTTCCAGTCATATACCTGGTGCGTGCTGGCAAATACCGGCAGGCGCGCCGGCTGAAAGAGGCTGTCCAGCTGCGGAGCATTCTCGTCCGAGTCACCGTTGTAGTTGACCAATCCCAGATAGGCAGCGGCATCGACCCACCCGCGCACCGTGAGATTCAGGTCCGGGCTGGTGGCCGCGGACCGGTCCGTAGGGGGACCTTCGACGGGGACGCTTACATAGGCGAGGGGTGGCGTAACCAGGGGCTGGGAGACAAGTGGCAGGTAGACCGTGGTGCCAGGCGGGGCGATGGTTCCGCCAGGCAGCGTATCTTCGCTGGCCGCGGCTGGCCCATTTCCCCACAGCATGCCCACTCCCACCATGGCCAACCAGAGGCCTGCCCAGATCCACGCGCGTCGTTTCGTCATAGCTTTCTATTCGAATTCACCAATACGCTTGCCCAGGAGCGCCGAAGTACTGTCCTGGCGGTGCCCGCAGTGTACCTTGACACGTGCCGGCGCCGCTTGGCGCTCCGGCCGCGTTCAGTCAACGACCCGCCGGCGCAACAGCACGTCCAACCCACCGGCCCACAGGCCGATAAGCCCCTGCAGTACGTCACGCATACGCATCAAAAGCACCAGGCTGACCGCCGCTGTTGCGCTGTAGCCATAACCCGCCATGACGAGCACGACGCCGGCCTCCAGTGCGCCGATTCCCGCCGGCGCCGGCAGGAGAAAAGCTAGCCGCACAACCACCAGAGCCGTGACGGTCATGACAAAGGTAAGGGGCATGCCCAAAGCGGCCGCTACATACCAGAACTCCGCAAACATCAAAACCCAGCTTAGGGCCGAGGCGACCAACGACACCAGCAGATGAACCGGCCGTTCGCGACAGAGCCACGTCACCTGCTCCTCGCTGCGGTAGACAAGGCGGTAGAAGGCCGCGCCCACCGCCCGGTGCTCCGGCTGTACACCAGCATGTCGCTGCCGGTTAGCGGGCCATGCATCCAGTACCAGCCGCACCAGGCCTGCGACAGGATGGTAGCCTCTCCAAAGCAGCACAAGCAGCAAGCCCAGCGCAAAGACCGATCCAGCTGTAATCGCGAGGGTGTTGGAAATAAACGCGCTGGGAGCATACTGTGCCTGAATGGCTATCATGGCTCCCACAAACAAAAAGAGGAAGTTGGGTAAGAGCTCTGCGATCTTGTCCATGGTAGTAGCGGCGACGGAGGCCGCTACGGGCACTGCGTGGCGCCGGCTGACAAGCACTACCTGAAAGACCTCGCCGCCGAACTGGGGGCCGGGGGTGAAATAGCTGACGCCAAAGACCGTCATGCGATAGGCCAGCATATCAACAATGGGGAGATTGTAACCCTGAGCCAACAGCAGTACCCACCAGCGCGCGGTGATGGTCAGCAGCACCCCCAGATTCAATGCCACCAAGATGGCCAGCTGTCCCCAGCCAACCTGGTTCAACACTGCCAGCGTTTCTGGCCACGAAACGGTACGCACTGCATACCACAGCAGCAGCACGGCCCCTAGTAGGATGAGCAGCTGCCAGTTGATCCAGCGCCGCCAACCGGCGGCTGCCTTTCGAGTTGTCACACAGTACCCTTCACAATCATCTTGGCTATGCAGCGCTCACGTTTCCGCAGTGGGCAGTCCTAAGACCGATCCCCCGAGTTCAACCAGCGCCGCGCCAATCTGGCGCAGACAGCCGTTGAGATCGTGCCGGATACGCTCGACGGGTAGCTGTAAGAGTTGCCACCTTTCGGGCAGCAGTGCGGCCGGTGATTCGCACGCCGCTTCATCTTCGATACACCGTATCCCCAGATATCCGCCGCGCGCCCGCAACGTAATATCCACGGGATAGTCGCCGGCCAGGCGGTTCTTGAGCGGTCGTAGCCGGTGCTCACGCAAGGCATTCCACAACCGTTCAAATGGATCGTCAGTACGGAAAAGGTCTTTCACATCCGTTGCCGTG
>JACFMY010000055.1:0-9859 GCA_019455155.1 Caldilineaceae bacterium | reverse complement strand
TAGCCGGTCAAGCGTGGTATGAATAAAGGTGATACGGCGGAAGCTGGTGGCTGGCACTGGCCGCGCCAGCCGTTGTAGCGGTCCAATCTCGATCCGGTAATAATACTCGCCAGCACGCGGGTGGTCCATCTCTTCGGGCAGCAACTCACGCCGCGTCATCAACTGGTAGCGCCGCGTCGCACCGTAATAGGTCACTGTCTGTGCTTCCTCTGCACCCTTGAAGGCGCCTGTCTGGTAAAAAGCTAGATAATCAGCACCGATTCGTCGCGGCGCCCGGCGCTGCGGGATGCGATACCAACCCTCTGCAGCCGCGCGGTGCAGATCGTCGGCGTTGTTCACCACCGCAACGAGCACAGTACGGCGGCGCGCCTCGGCATCGGGGTAGCGCGCGTTCATGATTACTCCAACGGATGTATGGGCTATTGAGGATTGTCCAAGCCTCTGGATTATAGCATAGCAGTTACTCAGGTGGTGCCCTGCTTTTGACTGGTTATGGATATATACATTCGACGGATAGGCCACCTTTTGTGACGTTTCCGCCCCCAGCTTTGGCGCGGGCTGTGCCGTAGCGTACAATGGGCTAATCGCTGAGGTCGATGACCAGCCGGCGTCCGGCACGTATCCATCTATGAGCACGAGACCTCTTGCAAAACCAACCAATCCTCAAATAGAGTTATCACTATGAAGCCTTATCCTGTCGATTCCTTGCTCGCCGCGCGCCAGTTTGTAGCGCCTGAACGCGTGGGCGATCGCCTCTATTTTATCAGCGACATGTCAGGACGTCTGAGCCTGTATGTCATGGCCGTAGGGGGCAGCGTGCCCGAGCCGCTCATCCCCCCCAACATTGCCTTGCCCAATCCTCATCATTTCAATGGCGCGGTCGTCTTCAAGGTCCTCCCTGCGCTGGGTAAGATCCTGCTCATGTTGGATCAGGATGGCGACGAGAATTACCAGCCGGTCTTTGTTCCGCTTGACGGGGGTATCCCAACTCCGGTCTTTGGCGACCGCTTTGCAGGCCAGCAGGTCGTGTGCGCCGAATGCGACGCCGCGGCTAACATGGCTCTGTTCTCTGTGGACCCCCGCCGGTCCCCCTGGCAAAGCTCCTTCCTGGCCAATTTGGAGTCACTGGAGATCACCGATCTCGGCGCCAGCCTCTACGGCAACGATCCCGTTGCGCACAGCAGCGACTACAGCGCAATCGTGCTGTATGACCAGTACACGTTTGGCGATAGCGTACTGTACCTGTGGCGCCCCGGCCACGGCGAACGCCAGCTGCTCTTCGGCAAACCGCTAGACCAACGATTGGCGGATGAGAAAGTAAGGCCCAACGGTATCGGCTCGATGCACATGGTCGATGACGATGGGTTGCTCTTTGTCTCGGCAATCTACAGCGACCAGTACGGACTCACGTTCTTCTCCTTGGACAATCCCGAAGATGTCAAGGAAGTCAAGGTTGCCGGCACTGTCCACAGTGGTTCAGGCGAAATGGAGCGGCTCATTCACGACAGCGACGACCGTTTTCTTCTGGTTTACAATATTGACGGCGCCTCTTGGGTCTATGCGGGCACATTCGATCGCGCCCAGCTCGTCTTTCGCGTGGAGCGCGTCCTGATCGGCCAGGGGGAGCTAAGCAACGGCGTTCTGGCATCTATCTCCGTGGAACGTGGGAGCTCAAATATCGCGGTCTCCTTTTCCACTGCGACCTCCCCTTCGCAGATCTATACCATAGGCGCTGATGGCAGCACGAGCCGCCATACCAACGAGCGCGTGCTCGGCATCCCTGCCCACTTGCTCTCGCCAGGGGAGCCGTATGCCTACACGACCCACGATGGTCTGCATATCTCGGCCCGCCTCTACCTGCCAGCGGCCGAGCTTGGCTACACGACCCCGTTGCCGGTGATCTTCTACATCCATGGCGGCCCCCAGAGCCAGGAACGTCCAGATTTCACCTGGTTCTCGATGCCCCTTATCCAATTCTTTACGCTCAATGGCTTCGCGGTTTGGGTTCCCAATGTCCGCGGCAGCAGCGGCTACGGTATCGAATATATGAAGCGCATCGACCGTGATTGGGGTGGGCTGGACCGCCTGGACCATATTGCGGCCTTCGACCTGCTGCGCAAGGATGACCGGCTTGACATGACGCGGGTTGGCGTCATGGGTCGATCTTATGGCGGCTACATGACACTGACCCTGGCGGGGCGCCATCCCGAGCTGTGGAAGGCTGCCTGCGACATGTTCGGCCCGTACGATCTCTTTACCTTCATGGAACGCATCCCGGAAACATGGAAAACCTACTTCTATATGGCCTTGGGACATCCAGAAAAGGATAAAGAGTTCCTGCGCGAGCGGTCGCCCAGCACGCACCTCGAGCGACTGGCCTGCCCGTTGCTGGTCATTCAGGGCGCCAATGACCCACGCGTCGTCGAGAGGGAGTCAAGCGACGTTGTCAACACTCTGCGCGCACAAGGCAAGCGTGTCGACTACGTGGTCTACACCGACGAAGGTCATGATGTGATCAAGTTCGCAAACAAGGTGGACTGTTATACGCGGATTGTCGATTTCTTTTCGCAACACTTGGGGAAATAACACGGTGACCAGGTGAGGGTCAAGCGTGCGGCTGCAGGTCAGAGCGTTGACCCGCTAGCTATCATAGCCGGGTAGATCAAACACCCCTTCACCCTGGTTCGTTTCGTTGCCCGGAGAGAACAGATATGCCATTCACGACGCTCATCTCACCCGCCGAAGTAGCGGCGCATTTGGATGATCCGGACTGGGTCATCGTCGACTGCCGCTTTTCGCTGGCGGATACGGAAAAGGGCCGGCGAGACTATCTCGCGAGCCACATCCCGGGTGCGCTCTACGCACATCTGGATGAAGACCTATCCAGCCAGGTCATCCCAGGCCAGACGGGCCGCCACCCACTGCCGGCGATCGGCGACTTTGCCCAGACCGTCTCATCGTGGGGTATCGACGCACGCGTTCAGGTCATCGCCTATGACGATGCCAGCAGCGTCTATGCCGGCCGCCTGTGGTGGATGTTGCGCTGGCTGGACCACGATGCCGTGGCCGTCCTGGACGGCGACTGGCGCCACTGGCAGCAGGCAGGATATCCCACCAGGAGCGGCACCGAGACGCGGGCCAGGCGCACGTTCACGCCGCGCCCCCGGCCGGAAAGGCTCGCTACCGCGGCGGAAATTGCAGCCCGCCTGGATGACAATGCCCTGCTTCTGATTGACGTGCGCGCGGAAGATCGCTATCGAGGAGAGAATGAAACGCTGGATGCGCGCGGCGGTCATATTCCGGGCGCGCGCTCCGCTCCATACAGCCTGAATCTCGATGCAGATGGTCGCTACCTGCCGGCGGACGAGTTGCGTGCGCGATACGAGGCGCTATTGGGCGACAGACCGGCGGAAGAGGCCATCTTCTATTGCGGATCCGGGGTCAGCGCTGCCCACGACCTGATCGCATTGGAATATGCCGGCCTGGGCGCCGGACGCCTATATGTGGGTTCGTGGAGTGAGTGGATCACGGACCCGGAGCGTCCAGTCGCCACGGGAGCGAAGCCATAGGCCTTGCGGCCACATCCACGCTTTAGGAGATCAACATGGAACGCACCTTCTTTGTACTTGCCAGCTTGCTGGGCGGCTTCTCCGTTGCCCTGGGCGCATTTGGCGCCCATGCGCTGCGCGACCGGATTGAAGCAAGCCTCCTGGCCAACTATCAGACGGGCGTGACCTACATGTTTTTCCATGCGCTGGCGCTCTTTGCGGTGGTTCTGGCCGTGGGGCGCTGGCCCAACACCAGCAATCTGGCCATCTGGGCCGGCTGGCTCTTCGTAGCAGGCATCGTCTTCTTTTCGGGCAGCCTGTTTCTCATGGCTTTCACGGGCCAGCGCTGGCTGGGCGCCATAACACCAATTGGGGGTGTCGCGTTCTTGGTGGGGTGGGCACTGCTGATCGTAACCGGGTGGCGAGGATAGAACGTGAGCCGATCAGGTTGATTGGGTCGCGGCCAACTCAAACGGATCTGGCGTGTCTTGCACCAATCAACCTGGTCAAACCATTTTCCCGATCGTGGGTCTATCTAGCTGTTTGTCTCCACCCTTTTCATCCCGCGCGCGGAAGCCTCATAGTGCTTTAGAGCTTGCATTTGGGGCGGCGTGATGTAGATAAACGGACGAACTTTCATGATACGGGCCAACGCGTCGTCGAGCGTCAACCCCTGACTGATGAGGTAAGCGGCAGCCATAGTGGGCGCGCGGCCGATGCCGCCTTTGCAGTGGATGTAGACCTTACCACCCTCTTTGATTACCTGGTCGATGAAGTCAACGCCTCGCTGCAGCAGATCCACAGGTGGCGCGGCATCGTCGACGGTGGGCAAATGGCAGTAAGCAGGCAACGCCAGTCCATGGGCGGCATCGTCATACTCGATGCGCATGTTGACCACAGCGGTGATGTTGTGCGCCTCGAGCAGCCGCTTGCCCCGTCTCCCATATTGTGGCCCGACGTAGATCTGTGGCGTAACCTCACTGAACTCCAGCAGAGGCACACCAGTGAGCTTGGGAAAACCGCGCCCCCATACCCACTGCAGTGTCACCCCCAGCCCTTGCTCACGTAGACGGCGCCAGAGAATGTTCCAGGCTTTTTGAACCTTCTTCCACATTCTAGACCTTGTTTCTTTCCCACGTAAAGGCTTCGTAAACGACCGGCACACCGCGTACGATACACAACAACACCGAGATCCAACTGAACGCCTGGGCGGACAACCATGCCAGACCCGCAAGCGGTAGCTCGACGGTTTCCAGCGCCAACGTCAACGCCAGCGTAGTAAAGGCCGCCGCCTTGACGAAGCCATATCCGGCCCGCATTGGCCGGCCAGCTACGATCCAGTGCCCCCAGTCGTTTGTGATCTGAGCGTGGGCCGATTGGCCGCGTGCGTAGCCGACCTCGCGCACAGAATCAGTCAGCGCGCCGCGAATGATAAAGGTGATGGGCACGATCATGGAAATCAGACCGATATGTGCATAGACAACCCAGAAGATGATCTCGACCGCGCGATCGGCTGCAATGTCGAGCACGCTGCCGAGCAATGTCTCCTCACCGCGGCGCCGCGCCACAATGCCATCGAGGGCATCCATGGCAATGATCAGCACAGTAAGCGGTACAACGACAAAACGACCCGGCGCGCCGCCAAAATATAGTAACAGGACAATGACAATGAGGAGCGGGAAGCGCGCAATCGTTATGAGAGTGGGAAGGTTCATACTCACACTCCGCAGCCTAAGCCGAGGCTAGACCTCGGTAGGACCGGTGTAATTAGTTGATTATCGGTCAGGGCTCGGGTGTTTGCCAAACCGCGCCCTGCAGGTAGGACGAGGGGCCAGACACCTGCAGGGCACAGAGCAAAGTCTAACTGCCTTCGAAATGGATGCTTTGCAGGGGTAGATCAAAGAAGCTGGCTACCTGTTGCGCCTGGCGCTCGATCTTGCGCGTCAAGACCTTTGCCAGCCGTTTGAAGGGCGTGACCGTAGTTACAAGCCCGCGGCCCTTGCGCACATAGCGCCAGGTGGCCACGCCCTGCCCATGGGCCAGGACGATGCCCTCGATGTGGCCGGCGCTGCGCCATACCTGTTTGTAGGCAGCCGCCGGCACAACCCAGCTCTTCTCTTTGTGGGCGAGCAACAGGGGATCAAAACGATAAAGCAGCCGGACGGGCCACCGGGCCGGCTCGGCCGGCGCCGTGAGTTCAGCCAAGTCCTCGTGCAGAATGTACTGGCGCACGCCGTTCACTTCCACAGGGACGAGCTCATCCTCCACCGTTCTCCATGATCGCCTGGCAGGGGGCGCCTTGAGCCCAAGCCAGTACGTGAAGTCCTGTAGCGTGGCCGGCCCATAGGCGTGCAGATAGCGCCGCGCCACTGCCAGGTTCGTCGTATCAGGGTCTGGCGGCTCCCATGCAAGGTCCGGTAGCCAGTAGGTGCGGTGAGCAAAAAGCCCTTCATTCTCGAGCCGGCCAGCGTGGCAGGCGTAACCAAGACGCACCAGGTCAGAAAAGAGGCCGCCCCATGATGACAGATGATCCGTGTCAATCGGCAACCCCGACGTCCGCAGGTCAGAACGCCCCAGGACATCGCGTTGGCGTAGTAATTGCTCGGCCTGTGCGACTAGCTGCGCATATTCTTCGTAGCGATCTTCCTTATCGGCGGCCATGCCCCACCAACTCTTGACGTTTGTCATCATGGAGCAGACAAGGGGCCAATCGGTACTTGCGTAGAGATGCAGTGTGCCGCGCTGGCCCCACAGCTTGACAAGCGTGCGCCGCTCGTACAGCAGTTCCTCAAAACGAGCGTACGTCAAGCCAGACGTGCGGTTCCACAACGCCAGCGCACCTGCCGGCAAGATCTGCGCCTGGATGCCATGCAGTTCAGCTGAGGCACTCTCAGGTGAGGAAAACGGTTCCAGCAGACCGGAGCGCAGCAGGCGGTAGCGCCGCACCTGGTCTGGCGTCACGCTCACGGTTGCTGTGTCTTGAGGCGTATTCCTGACAATAGCCATCGCGTGCAATCTCCGAAGAACACAGAAGACTTTAGAAGACCCATTGAAATAGACGAACAAATGTGCTAGTATGGCAGTCTACATGGATATGCAGATTTGTGCAAGACCTCAAATGGAGGAGGAGACGGCATGAACGATCAAGATAGTGGTCCTGGAAAAGGCGACATTCTGGTCGCTGTGGGCACGCGCAAGGGCCTATTTTGCTTCTGGAGCGATGACACCCGGCGGACATGGCGCCGTTCACACCATCACATGGGCTGGAGCACCCATGCAACCAGCTACGACCCCGCTCACCATACGATCTACGCGGCGACGAACAGCCCTGTCTTTGGGGGATTGGTACAACGCTCACAGGACGGCAGCCGCACCTGGGAGCATTTCAACGAGGGGCTCGATTTCGGTGAGGGTGAAGAGCGCCGCGTGCGCGAGATCTGGCAGGTGCAGCCAGGCCACGCCGGAAGACCGGGCGAGGTCTGGGCGGGGACGGGCGTGGCCGGCCTGTTCCGGTCAGAGGACCATGGCAGCAAATGGCAGCCTGTCAGCCAGCTCAACGGCCGGCACGAACAGGATAGCTGGCAGCCAGGCGGCGGTGGGCTGATTCTACATACCATACTTCCTGATCCGAGCGACGCCAACCGCGTCTACGTCGCGGTCTCGGCGGGCGGCGCGTACCGCTCAGAGGACCGGGGCGCCACCTGGAAGGCCATCAACCATGGCGTGCGAGCTGACTTCTCCCCCGATCCCTATCCCGAAACCGGCCAATGTGTCCACAAGATGGTGATCCACCCTGCCCGGCCCAACGTACTCTTTCAGCAGAACCATTGCGGCGTATACCGTTCTGACGACCGGGGAGACAACTGGGTTGACATCTCCGAGGGGTTGCCCTCACGCTTTGGCTTTCCCATGGTGGTCCATCCACATGATCCCCACACTGTCTACGTGACGCCCCTGGTAGGCGACGACCAACGTTTCGTGCCCGACGGACAGATGGCAGTCTGGCGCACGCAGGATGACGGAGCAAGCTGGCAACGACTCACGGCCGGGCTACCTGACAACGCCTGGCTTACCATCCTACGCGATGCGATGGCCACAGACCCGTGCGACGACGCGGGCGTCTATGTCGGCACGACAACCGGTGAGGTCTTCTTCAGCCGTGACAGTGGAGAGCACTGGGAGGTCCTGGCCGATATGCTCCCGCCGGTGCTTTCGATCTCGGCTATGCGCATGGCAGCATAGGACAGGGTGACGGCTGATGGTTACGGTACGCATTCCGGCCCAGATTCGCCGGCTATATGGAGCGGCCGCGCGCGAGCAGCTACAGGCCGCAGACATTGCCGGGCTGGTCCGTGCTCTTGACAGTCGTTACCCCGGTATGGGAGAGCGGCTCATGGAACCGGACGGCCAGGTACGGCGCTGGGTCAACATCTTTGTCAACGGCGAGGATATTCGAGTCGCCAACGGTCCAGATACCCCGCTGGAGCCGGATGATGAAGTGCATATTGTCCCCTCTGTGGCGGGAGGCGCACAGTAGACTACCCTTTACTCCCCCGAGCATTGGCAATCCGGCAGCTGTTCCAGCGAGCGGACACAGCGCGGGCTAACTTGACGGCGAGACATCGCACGCAGGTAGCTTGCGCTCTTTTTTTGATCACCTGACGCCAGCTGTCATCCGTGCTATAATCTACCAGACCGTCGCCCACTCTCTCCAGGTGTGAGCAGTCATGACCGTTCCTAGTGTTCAATCGCCGGACCCGCAGCCGGTCCGGCAGCCCGCCGACAGCTACCATACGGACAGTGACGCGCAGGCGCGCAAACGCATGGCCATTGGCCTTGCTCCCCATCGTACGACCGCGCCGGCAGCCGTGCAGCGTCCGCCGCAACCCGGGCTGCGTCTCTCGCAATGGTGGCTTGCCTTTTGTGTGCTGCTGCTGATTATTGCCGTGAGCGTGCTGGCCGTTGCCTTTACCCTGACGCCAGAGACCACCTGGACCGAGCTGTGGCAGCGGTTTGCCGTTCGACCGTGGCTCAGCACCACAGAGCCTTCAGGCTACCATCTCTGGCTCCAGGAAGACTTCACCGCACCCAGTCCGTATGTAGGAGATTTGACCCAGCCGGGCGCCATGGCGGCTGCCGTCTTGCCCGCTGCGGGCGTCTACCGTATGGATGTGTGGCCGGCCAACCTGGGCTGGAGTCGCCTGGATACAAGCTCACTCCCCAGCTACCGCCTGGAGAGTACCGTTACTGTTGATGCGTCCACGCCCATGGCAGCAGCTGGCCTGATGGCGCGTTTTAAAGACGATGCTTCCTTCTATCTGTTCGTCATAGATGGGCAAGGGCGTTTTGGCGCGTATCGATGGCAGACCGGGCGCAGCGAGGTGCTCCAGACGCCCATTGTCTCGCCAGCGCTGCGCCCGGCAGGAACCGCCAACCGGCTGGTCGTGGAGGATACGGGCGGCAACCTGCGCGTCTACGCTAATGACGTAATGCTGTACGACATTTCCAATCCTACGTGGGAAGATGGCGGAGCCGCCCTGGCCGGTATCTCCACCGGTGAAGAGATCGCGACCATTGATTTCGATGAACTTGTCATTTATGGCATCAATACCCAGTAAGCTTCTTCACCTATGAGCACTATGACGCCCCTGGAAGCATTCTGCGCAGCAGTGGAGGCGGGCGACGACGGCCGCGCCGAAACGCTTGCCTTGACTATGACAGCGACGGATGAGGCGACACTGTTAGAGATGGCAGGCTCGAGCAGTATCGACGAGCGGTGGTGGGCTATCCGGGCGCTGGCTGTCTGCGGTAGTGAACAGACTATACCCGTGCTGCAGGCCGCGCTGGTCGACGAGGACGCCAGCGTACGCGGCGCGGCTGCCCTGGCCACCGCCTACGTCTACCGGCGCCATGCAGAGGCCGTGGCGCCCTTGCTGAGCAGTGTGGCCAGCTTGTTGGCCGACGACGAAGGCATGGTGCGCCAATGCGCCGCTGATTCACTGGCGCACTGTGGCAATGCCGCCGTGCCTGTGCTGGAGCGACTGCTACGAGAGAGCGATCATCAAGGTGCACGCAGCAGAGCTGCCGGCGCTCTGCGCAAGATCGCCACGGCCGATGCAGCGATGGTCCTTTACCGTGTGCTCAATGACTCAAACCATATTGTGCGCACCTACGCATATGAGAGCCTGGATGAACTGGGACTTCTCGAGAATGTGTTGGTAACATTACAGTAAATGGGCCGGCGCGTTTCTGCCCGGCACGCGCGGCGTGCTATAATGGCCGGCATGTCATCCGCCACGGTTATTCTGGTT
>JACFMY010000690.1:242-2299 GCA_019455155.1 Caldilineaceae bacterium | reverse complement strand
TTCAAACGGCCTGTTGAATTTTCTCCCGCGCTATGATCACAAAACCTATCCTCCGCGATGTTCCCGAAGGCTTTACAACCGAGCGGCTGTTGATTCGCGTGCCGCGACCGGGCGATGGCTCCGCACTCTTTGCCGCGGTCATGGAATCAATGGAAGAGCTGCAGCCGTGGATGCCGTGGGCTACGCAGACGAACACCGTCGAAGACAGCGAGGAAGTTGTCCGCCGCGCGGCAGCCCGCTACCAGGCGCGCGAGGACTTTATGTTGCTGCTATGGCACAAAACCAACGGTTGGCTGGTGGGCGCAAGCGGTCTGCACCGAGCTCAATGGTCCGTGCCGAGCTTTGAAATCGGCTATTGGATTCGGACTACGGTGGCCGGCCATGGGTATGTGACAGAAGCCGTACTGGGCATTGCCGGCTTTGCCTTCAAGTACCTGGATGCCGAGCGCTTGGAGATTCGTTGTGATGAGAAGAACGGCCGGAGCGCGGCCGTGGCCCGCCGTGCCGGCTTCACGCTGGAAGGCATCCTTCGCCACAACGAGCGCCACCATGCATCGGGTGACCTGCGCAACACCATGGTCTTTGCCTGTCTGCGCAGCGAGTTTCTCACGTAGCTCACATCCGGGCCGCGTCCAGTACTGGTCGCTTCCTACCCCTTTGGCCGTTGCGCAGCTCACCCTGCCCGCCCCTTATTCCACAGTCACACTCTTGGCCAGATTGCGGGGCTGATCCACGTCCGCGCCACGCCGGACTGCCATCTCATAGGCAAAGATCTGGAGCGGCATGACCGCCAGGATCGGGGTCAGCAGCTCGTTGATTGGCGGAATGGGCAGGACGAAATCAGCTTTCGTCCGGATGATCTCGTCGTCCTCATTGGCCACCGCGAGGACCAGGCCGCCGCGGGCCTTCACCTGTTCGATCTGGCTGATCATCTTATCGTAGACGTGATCACGGGGCGCAATGACTACTGTCGGCATGGACGCATCAACCAGGGCAATGGGGCCATGCTTCATCTCGCCGGCAGGATAGCCCTCGGCATGGATATAGCTGATCTCCTTGAGCTTGAGCGCGCCTTCCCGCGCCACAGGGTAGTTGATGCCGCGGCCCAGGTAGAGGAAGTTGTGATAGGTATGGAAACGCTCAGCCAGATCATGGTAGCGCGTGCCGTGCGCGGCACGATCCAGAAGCTCACCCGCCAATCCCGGCAATGTCGTCAGGTCCCGGATCAGCGTCGCGCGCGTCTCGGGGTCGAGGAGACCACGGCATTGCCCCAGATACAGGGCCAGTAGAAAGAGATCCGTGACCGACGCGGTGAACGCCTTCGTGCTGGCAACGCCGATCTCTGGGCCGGCCTGCATGTAGATGTGGCCGTCCGTCACGCGTGCGGCCTGGCTCCCCACGACATTGACAATGGCCGCCGTAACAGCACCCTGATCGCGCGCTTCCTCCAGGGCAGCCAACGTATCCACAGTCTCGCCGCTTTGGGAGATGGCCACCACGAGATGATCCGGCCGCACAATGGGCGACCGGTAGCGGAACTCGCTGGCATAGTCTACCTCGACCGGCAGCCGCGCCAGTCGCTCCAGGTAATACTTCCCCACCAGGCCCGCATAATAGCTTGTGCCGCACGCGACAATGGTCACCTTCTCGAGAGAACGGGCACGGGCAGGTGGCAGCTGCAGCGACTCCAGCATCACCGCATGGTTCGTAAAGTCCAGCCGGCTTCGCAAGGTGTCGGTCAGGCTGCGTCCCTGTTCGAAGATCTCCTTTTGCATGAAGTGGCGGTAGGCGCCCTTTTCCGCCGCAGTCGGGTTCCAGTCAATGTGCACGGTGGTGTGGTTCACAGGGGCGCCATCAAGGTCACTGAACTGGACACCCCCCGCGGTCACGACAGCCATCTGGCGGCTCTCAAGAAATGTCACCTCCCGCGTGTGGCGCAGGATGGCCGGGATATCACTGGCAATATACATTTCGTCATGGCCAAAGCCAACCGTTACACCGCCGGCATTGCCCAGGCGGGCCGCAATGAGCCGGTCAGGATGGTGGCGCGACAGCAC
>JACFMY010000690.1:0-232 GCA_019455155.1 Caldilineaceae bacterium | reverse complement strand
TGGGCCCGCGCAGACTCTGGAGCGCTATACGTACCGCCCGTTCCAGGTCGCCGGCACAGCCGTTGTGATAGTGCCGGTGGATGAGGTGAACGATGACCTCCGTGTCCGTGTCGCTCTGAAAGCCATAGCCTTCGGCCTGAAGCGCCTGCCGGAGCTCCAGGAAGTTCTCCACAATACCGTTTTGTACCACCACCAGGTCGCCGTCCGGACTGCTGTGAGGATGGGCATTGCG
>JACFMY010000689.1 GCA_019455155.1 Caldilineaceae bacterium | reverse complement strand
TCCCTGTTTGCAAGAAGCATTTAATACATGTTAGACGCTAGAAAGTATGGAAACATGAGAAGTCGACAGATCATCCTTTTTCTTTGGCTGATCACCTATGCCTTTGTCGCTGCGGCCTGTGGCGGGCAGAGCGAGCGGGCGGCTGCGGATGTCGTCGAGCCAGCCACGGCGACGCCTGTGCCCGCTGTACAGGTGAACGAAAGCGCTGCATCTCAGCCGTCTTCAACCACCTCCACGGCGCCGGCGTCCCCTGAGGCCGCGCCAGTGAGCGAGGTCGAAGGTGTACTCTTTCCCATCACAGGCGACGACAACAAGTATGGCTATGTAGATGCCGCGGGGACTGTCGTCGTTGAACCCCGGTACGACTATGCTGAGCGCTTTACCGAAGGCCGCGGCATGGTGCGGCTGGGTGACAAGTGGGGATTTGTTGACGCCACGGGCCATGAGATCGTACCGCCCCAATATGAAGCCGCCAACATTTTCTTCGAAGGGCTGGCCAATGTCATGCTCAACGGTAGATGGGGTGTCGTCGATCGCAGCGGCAATATGGTCATCCCCGCCGAGCTTGAATCGCCTCTCTTCTTCAAGGAGGGGCTGGCCCACCTGGCGACGCTTGGCAAATGGTATATCGTGGGCAGCGACGGCCAGCCGGTCAGTCCGCAACCGTTCGACTGGATCGGCGAGTCCTTCGGTGACCGGGCGGTCGCGATCGTCAATGGCAAGTTCGGCTTTGTGGATGCCAAGGGAACACTGGTGATTCCAGCCGAGTATGAGGAGGCGAGTCCGTTCCCGGCAGACGGCGAGCCGGCCCTGGCACCAGCACGCATCGGTGAGAAATTCGGCTATATCGACGCCAGGGGCAACGTGGTGATTGAGCCCCAGTTTGCCTTTGCCATGACCTTCTCAGAGGGCCTCGCGGCCGTGCTTGACAGCTTCACAGACCTGCGCTTTGGCTATATCGATGCCAGCGGCCAATACGCGTTCGAGGCGCAGTTCGACGAGGCAAGCGACTTTTCCGAGGGACTGGCAGCCGTTCGTGTCGGCGAGAAATACGGCTACATCAACAAAACCGGCGAAATGGTCATCGAGCCGCAGTTTGACGCCGCGCTGCGCTTCACCGAAGGACGCGCGGCCGTGGCCCGCCGTGACAACGACATCCTCCAGTACGGATACATTGACACGGCCGGCCAGTGGATCGTGGAGCCCCAGTTCGATAACGCTACGCCCTTTGCCGAAGGGCTGGCGGTAGTAGCTCGCGGCGACGGCGCCGAGCTCAAGTATGGCTACGTGAACACCGCAGGAGAGCTGGTCATTGACCCGCAATACGATGCGGCCTATGACTTCGTAGACGGGCTGGCGCCTGTCATGCTCGACAGCAAGATGGGCTACATTGACTCGACTGGGCAAGCGGTCATTCCCTTTGCATTCCACGAGGCGCGCGCCTTTGGCAGCAATGGCCTGGCACCGGTTCGCGTCAACAACAAGTTCGGCTACGTCGACCGGTCCGGCACGATGGTGATCGAGCCGCAGTATGACAGCGCGTTCCCCTTCCAGGATGGCACGGCGCGTGTTATCAGTGGTAGCCAGGACCAGTACGTGGATACGACGGGGCGCACTGTGTTTGAGACACCTGGGCTCTACGGCACCGACTTCCAGGACGGGCTGGCAAGTGTCCAGATCGGCAACAAATTTGGCTACATCAACCAGCGCGGCGAAGTTGCCATCGAACCTCGCTTCGACGCCGCCGGTCTGTTCAACGAAGGACGCGCGTTTGTGCGGGTTGGCAACAAGTACGGGTTGATCGACGCGACCGGCGCATGGCTAGCCGAGCCTCAGTTTGATTCAGCGCTCGACTTCACGGGCGGCCGGGGCGGCGTGCTCATGGGCGACAAGTGGGGCTTTGTCGATCAGGACGGCACCCTGGTCATCGAGCCACAGTATGACGGTATCAACGTTTTCGGCACAGACGGCTACGCGTTCGTCATGCACGAGAGCAAATGGGGCCTGATCGACCTGAACGGCCAGTGGGTCATCGAGCCGCACCTGGACGGCTACCACTATGCCATGTACGGGATGGCCTCCTTCTCGGAAGGGCTGACAGCCGTCTTCGAGAATGGGCTATGGGGCTTCATGGATGCCAGCGGCCAATACGTCATCGAGCCGCAGTTTACCATGGCGGAAAACTTCGTAGGCGGCGTGGCGCGGGTGGAGCAGAACGGCCAGTACGGTCTGATCAACCGCAACGGTGAGTTTATCTGGGGACCGCAGCCGCTACCAAATACTATAGGCGCCCAGGGCTAG
>JACFMY010000688.1 GCA_019455155.1 Caldilineaceae bacterium | reverse complement strand
CCGATCACGCCGATGACAATAGCGCTGTCGGCAATATTGAAGTTGGGCCAGTAGTAGACGCCAGGGATGCCTACCTTGACGAAATCGGTCACATAGCCCTGCTGAATGCGGTCGATCAGGTTACCCACCGCGCCGCCTAGCATCAGGCCCAGTAGCCCGCGAACGAGCCACTCGTCGGTGGGCAAGTGCCGGACGTAGAAGAGGATGACAGCGATGACAATGATGGCGATGATGACAAAGAGACCGCCCTGGTTCTGCAAAATACCGAAGGCCGCGCCGTAGTTCTCTACATGCTCAAACACAAAGTATTCGCCCAGGGATGGGATGGGAACGATAGCTGAGAACTTATCGATGTGCTGGCGAACCAATGTTTTGGTCCATTGATCCAGGGGAATGACCACGGCAGCCACTGCCAAAACCAGCCAGCCTTTTCGTAACCAATTGCCGATTGTTCTCATTTCGTTGCCTTTTCAAATTATCGCCAGCGCTCGTCCATCCGCACGCTAGCCTCTTTCGCGCATGGACCTTCATTATACCGCAGCTGTACAGAATACCGCACATGTGCAGAAGTGATGAATTTCGCGTGCTGTGCTATTATCTCTACGTTAACGTAACAGCTGCGTCCACGTGGTTCCCCTGTGCGCCTTATGGGGCGGCTGATTGCGGAGCATGCTGGCTGTGCCAGCATGCCGTGCTCGTGGACCAGCAAGCACAAGAAATCATCTGAATGACATATCATCGACATAGAGGAGTCATGCATGCCGCGCGAAATTACGGTTGCCCTTGTGCAGATGGCGCCAACCCTGGCCAATCCCGAAGCCAATCTGCGCAAAATGGGTGACTTCGTCGAGAAGATTTGTACGGAACAGCGTACCGATTTGATCGTCTTTCCTGAGCTGAGCTACACCGGCGCTGAGCTGGGGCTGCGCGCGACTGACCTGGCTGAACGCGTGCCCGGCCATGCCACCAACTACCTGGCCAAGCGCGCCAACGAGTTCAATTGCCATGTCATCTTTGGCATGGTGATCAAAGAAAAGGTGGAGAGCATCCTCTACAATGGCGTGGTCTGCCTGGGCCCTGAGGGAGACCTGGTGGCCGATTACCGCAAGGTCCATCTACTCGGCGAAGAGCGCCAGGTCTATCGCAATGGCTTTCGCTTTATTACGGTCGAGGCCGAGTGGGGGCGCTTTGGCATGTTGATCGGTGCCGATCTGGCCTTTCCGGAGGCTTGCCGCAGCCTGACCCTGGATGGCGCCGAGCTGGTGACGATCAGCGCCAACTGGGAGGAACAACAGATGAATGCCTGGCATCCCATGCTGGTGAGCCGTGCTGTGGAGAACTCGATCTTTGTCGCCGGCGCCAATCGCGTCGGCGCCGAGCCAACCATGCGCTTTGTGGGCGGGAGCATGCTGGTAGGCCCGGCTGCCGATGTCTACGCGGTCCTTGATGAGGCCATTGAGGGATATGTCGTTGCCACGATTGACCTGGATGATGTGCGCAGCGTACGCGAGGATCGCCAGCTGATTCAATATCGGGAGCCGTTGGCCTATCGCGCGGTGGTCCGAAAATACTAGATCATGAAGAAGACCCTGAAAGTGGTTTCCAGCGGTGACTGGCAACATGATCCGTTAATGGGTGACTATCGCGCCGAGTGGCTCAGCGACATGCTGGTCGAACGGGCTACATTGGCCGAAGGGGCGCCGGAGCAACAGCTGGAATCGGTGACCATTGGGGCGCCAGGCTATATCTGGTTCCGCTTTTGGCTCGCCGAGGGCGAGCATATTCTGGAGAAATACTTCGACGACCAGGGCGAAGAGCTGGGCATGTACGCGCGGATTGGGATGGCCGTGCCCCACCGTGGGCGGGGATTCAGCTCTCTTGATCTCCTCCTTGGATTGTGGATTACCGTTGACGCCCACGTTACGGTTCACAATGAAGCAGCATTTGACGACGCAGTCAATGAGGGCCTGATATCGCCGGTTGAGGCGGAACACGCGGAACACCAGATTCGTGAGATCACGATGGCCATTGCCAACAAGCGTTTTCCTCCGGCACTCATCCGTAACCTATCGCTTCTGGAGCGCTAGGCCACTCTCTGCTTTGCTCGACAGCGTGCTGCTTACCCTCTCGACACAAGACCATGATTGCCATTCTCGATTACGGCGTTGGAAACCTGCGTAGCGTATACAAAGCTTTTGAAACGGTGGCGGTGCCCATGGGCATTCCCGTGGACATTGTTGACCGGCCCGCTGATCTGACACGCTGGCGTGCGGTGGTGTTGCCGGGTCAGGGAGCCTTTGG
>JACFMY010000687.1:1534-2309 GCA_019455155.1 Caldilineaceae bacterium | reverse complement strand
TGGCCCATAGCCTCCATAACCTGGCCGATACGGAGCGCATCGTGGGTAGACTAGAGGATGCCCGGCAGCACGCGCTCGAATCGCTCAAGCTCTATCAGGAGCTTGACTACGTGTTAGGGGTCGGCATGGCAATGGGAAACCTCGGACGCATTGCGTTGGCGGCTGGCGATCTGCCCGCCGCGCGCCGGCACCTGGAAGAGGCCTTGCGCCTACGCCGGCAATTGGGTAACCGTTGGGGCGAGTCCAATTCTCTCAAAAATCTAGGCGCGCTGAGCCTGCTGGAAGGCAACCTGGAAGAGGCGCGGCGCCAGCTGTGCGCGGCGGCTGAGATCGCGATGGCAGATAGTTCTGCTCCGCTATTGTGTGAGATAATGATCATCTGCGGCCGCCTATTGGAGGCTGAAGGGAAAGCGGAGGCAGCATTGACTATAACGGCTGCGGTGCTGACCCAACCTTCCGCCGAGGTAGAAAGCCGCACAGCGGCACAAGAACTACAATCCAAACTGATGGGACAGACGGGCTCATCAGTGGTTGCGATGGCACTTGCCAGGGGAGCCACCCTGACCCTGACCGAAGCGGCTGCATTGGCATTGAACGCAGGGGCTGCCAAGTAGGCCGTCTGCAACAGTTCAAGGGCCCCGCAGCTTTGGACCGATTGATCCCTACGACATCGATCGCCACAATGAGATACAGCCACAAAGAGAGATGGCCGCCGGCCATCTCTCTTTGTGGCTGTTCTGCTTCACCTTGGCAACTCTGCGTCTAGTCCGCTAGT
>JACFMY010000687.1:0-1524 GCA_019455155.1 Caldilineaceae bacterium | reverse complement strand
ATCGTCATTCTTTCATTATTCGGTAGTAACGGCTTCAGTCGCCCCTCACCTGTCCACAGCGACCAAAGTCGCCACTACGGAACCCAAGTTTGATGATCGACAGACCAATAGTTGTTTCAGCGATTCTGCGCGTCTACCACGGCCATGATGGTAACGTTGATGATATCACGTACATCCGCGCCCGTCGCCAGCACGTGGATCGGGCGGTTCATTCCAACCAGGATCGGGCCGATAGCCTCGGCGCCGCCCAGCTCGCGCAGCAGTTTATAGGCTGTATTGGCAGCTGCCAACTCTGGGAAGACCAGGACGTTGGCGTTGCTGATCTCACTGAAGGGATAATGCCGTGCCATTAGTTCTGGCGACACGGCAATGTCCGCCTGCATCTCGCCGTCTACCTGGAGGTCCGGGCGTTGTGACTTGACCAGGGAAGTGGCGGCCTTGACTTTTGCTTGCTGGGGGTGCGGCGTGCTACCGAAGTTGGAGAAACTCAACATGGCAATACGCGGCTCGACATCGAAGCGCGCAGCTAAGTCGGCAGCGTTCAAGGCGGCGGCTGCCAGCTGATCTGCGGTGGGATCGATGATGACCGTCGCGTCGGTGAAGAAATAGATCCGATCCTGGACAAGCATGACATATACGCCGGTCACGGAACGCCCTTCCTGCGGGCCCACGCATTGGAGGGCCGGGCGCAGCACCTCAGGATAATTGTACGTGAGGCCGGAGACAAACGCGTCCGCGTCCCCCGCTTCCACCATCATGGGGCCAAAGTAGTTGCCCTGACGCATAAGGTCCTGGGCCAGCGCGAAGGTGACTCCCTTGCGTTGGCGCTTTTCGTAGAAATCAGCCGCATAGACATCTCGTTTGGGCGAGTGGCTTGGTTCTGCGATCTCCGGCGTGAAATCTAGCCCAAGGGTCTCGATCTGATGCTTGATTTCACTTTCGTTACCCAACAGGATGGGCTTGGCAATACCGTGCAAGTTCACGGCATGAGCGGCGCGGATGACCTTGGGGTGCTCCCCTTCGCCATACACCACGCGTCTGGGGCTTTTGCGCGCCTTGAGCTCCATCAGGCGCATAGTCTGGACACCCTTGCCCATACGCGCAGCGAGCACGTTCATGTATTCGTCCAGATCGACGATGTTGCGGGCGACGCCAGTTTCCATGGCTGCCTTGGCGACGGCCGGCGCCACCCACATGAGTACCCGTGGATCTAGCGGCTTGGGAATAATGTACTCGCGAGAGAAGCGCAGACTGTCTAACCCATAGGCGCGGATGACGCTGTCGGGTACATCTTCGCGGGTTAGCTCAGCCAGCGCCTTTGTGGCAGCCAGTTTCATCTCCATGTTGATGGCCCGGGCATGGACATCCAATGCGCCTCGGAAGATGAATGGGAAGCCCAGCACATTATTGACCTGGTTCGGATAGTCGCTGCGACCAGTGCCGAAGATGACATCTCCGCGTGCGGCTTTGACCTCCTCGTAGGTAATCTCGGGGTCCGGGTTTGCCATGGCGAAGATGATTGGA
>JACFMY010000686.1 GCA_019455155.1 Caldilineaceae bacterium | reverse complement strand
CATTTGCTCGCGCAGGGCTACCAGCGCATCGCCTATTTGGGCAACAGCCGCGCCGGGCTGGCCAATACAGAGCGTCTGCGCGGCTTTCAGGAAACGATGCGCGGGGCCGGCGTGGCGCCCGAGGTAATTGTGCACGGACCCAACGGCCGTCTGGCGGGTGGGACCAACGGGGCGGATCTGCTCCTGGCGACCGCGCGCCGGATTTGGGGCGCCCTGCCCGACGCCATTATGTGTTACAACGACCTGACCGCCATAGGCGCCCTCCATGTGCTTCACGGCCATGGCCTGCGCGTACCGGCCGACGTGGCGGTAACTGGTTTTGACGACATCGACATCTCAGCCTATGTACAGCCACCGCTGACCACCTGGCACCAGCCACGCTACGAGCTGGGTGTCGAAGCCATGCGCATGTTGCTGGCGCTGCTCGACCGGAAACGCAGCGCCAAGCCACCGCGGATCGTTACGCTAAACGGTAGTCTCGTGGTGCGCGGGTCATCGCTAAGCCACCGCACCACGCCCTCCTCTGAAACGCAAGCACTGCAAAACGAATAGACACTAGAAAGTGACAGACATGACTGAGCCCAGACACTATACCGCCGATATGCTTCTGGTTTGCCCAACGCCAGCCCCGGACGATCCCAACTTGATTCTCCAGGTGACGCCGCAGTCCGCCGGCTGGGACTATATTACGCTCCAGGTGCGAAAGCTGGCGCGCGGCCAACAGTGGTCATTTGCCACCGGTGAAAACGAGCTGGCCATCGTCGACCTGAGTGGGAAGTATGCTATCCGTTCGAGCCGGGGAAATTGGCCTGAAATTGGCGGCCGCCCGCACGTTTTTGCCGGTGCGGGGCACGTGCTCTATCTGCCACGCCACACTGAGTTCCTGGTCGAGGCGGTGGAGAGCGGCGAGTTCGCTGTGACATGGGTACCTACGGACGAGGATCACGCGCCATTCTTGACCAGGCCGGCACAGGTGCCCACCTCTGTCCGTGGGGGCGACAACGTCAGCCGGCAGATCAACGATCTGCTGCCGCCTGGCTCGCCCGTGCACCGGTTGGTGCTGGTCGAAGTCTATACGCCCAGTGGCAACTGGAGCAGCTACCCGCCCCACAAACATGACGTGCACATCGTCGGCGAGGATGGCCGGCTGGTCGAAGCTGATCTCGAGGAAGTCTATTTCTACAAGTTCGACAAGCCCGAGGGCTACGCATATCAACGCATCTACACGGATGAGCATTCCCCGCTCCACCAGGCCGGCTGTCCCATCGACGCGGTGGTGAGACCCGAAAACAACTGCGCGGTCCTGGTTCCCGAAGGCTACCATCCGGTGGTGGGTGCGCCCGGCTATACGACCTACTACCTCAATGTTCTCGCCGGCAGCGCCCAGAGCCTGGCCAACCAGGATGATCCGCGGTACACGTGGGTGAAGGAGAATTATGCTGGAAGGGACACGCGGCTGCCTCTGTATTGAAGGTGAGTGAGTTGCCCGGCACAGATCCGGGAAGCTCCGCTCACTTGACCGCGCCGCCCTGATCAGCGTGCTATCACCGCCAGCAGCACAAGAATGCAACGACATTATGGCAATCGATCCTGACCGCACGTACGACAGCCTGCACATGGGCCGCTCGAGCATCGATCTGTACAGCAATGATGTGGGCGCCCCTTTTCCGGAGATCACCAGTTTTGCTGCCTATGTGGGCGGCTCTCCGACCAATATCAGCGTCGGTGGCAGGCGCCTTGGCCTGAGAAGCGCTTTGCTCACGGGGCTGGGCGAGGATCCGGTAGGTGACTTTATTCTGAAATTTCTCAATGACGAAGGCGTGGACACCACCTACACGGTGCGCAAGCCCGGCTTCCGTTCGTCTGCGGTCGTGTTGGGTATCGAGCCTCCCGACAAGTTCCCATTGGTCTATTACCGTGAGAACTGCGCTGATATCCAACTCAACATTGACGACGTGTTGGCCGCGCCGATTGCCGACAGCAAGGTCTTCCAATTTGCAGGCACCAATCTGAGCCGGGAACCCAGCCGCAGCGCTACCATGTTCGCGGCTGAGCTGGCCCGCCGCGCCGGCACCGAGGTGGTGTTGGACATCGACTTCCGGCCTGACCAGTGGCATGACCCGCGCGCCTTTGGCGTGGCCATGCGCGCAGTCTTGCCCCTGGTGGACATCGTCATTGGCACGGAAGACGAGATCAACGCGTCGATGTTGACGGACCCCGCGCAGATGCGGCTGACCCATTCGCAGATCTCGGACACGCGGGTGGCGGGTGACGTGCAAGATGCCATCGCGCGCATCCTGGCGATGGGTCC
>JACFMY010000054.1:11832-22466 GCA_019455155.1 Caldilineaceae bacterium | reverse complement strand
GCACGCTGCTCCTGACCTTCTTTTACCGCTATATGGAGCCTCTGGTGGCAGCAGGCCATCTCTACATTGCCCAGCCGCCCCTCTATCGGGTCAGCATCTCCCGCAGCGACAACGGCAAGACAAAGCGCTCGAGCGAATATGTCTATGATGACAAGGCGCTCGAGACCATGCGCAAGGAGCTGGGCGAGTCCAATGTCAAGGTCGAACAGCGGTACAAAGGTCTGGGTGAGATGAACGACGAGCAGCTGTGGGAGACCACCATGAACCCGGCCAACCGCACCATTCTGCGCGTCAGCGTGGATGATGCGGCGGAAGCAGACCGCACCTTTGACATGCTCATGGGCTCCAGTGTTCCGCCCCGGCGTCGCTTTATTCAGACGCACGCCAACCAGGCCCGGCTAGACGTATAAGCCGGTCCGCTGGTGGGAGCTTGAGGGTGACTTAGCCCCTGTCAGCTACGGTAAAACTTCGACGCCCTCGCCCTCGACGGCTTCGCCGATTCTCCAGGCCGCCTGCTTGCGTTCAGCACAGGCGGCCTGAAAGTTTTCCACCTGCTGTGATGGCACAGCCAGCAGCAACCCACCACTGGTCTCCGCTTCCCAGAGCATTGTGCGCTGCCGGGGACTGACCTCCTGATCAAAACGGACCTGGCTGCCGTAGTGTTGCGGATTACGGGTCGCCCCGCGCGTCAAATAGCCGGCATCGATATAGGTCCACACACCGGGCAAGACCGGTACTTGGCCGGCGTGGATCACCAGGCCGACGCCGCGGTTACGGCTGGCGATAGCCATCTCGCTGGCGTGTCCCAACAGGCCAAAGCCCGTAATATCAGTAGCAGCGCGCACGCCTGCCTGCTGGGCTGCCTGGGCAGCTGCCCGGTTGAGCCGCGTCATGGAAACGATCGCCTGGTCCAGGTGGTCAGTCACCAGGTCGGGTTTTCCCTGCGTCCGCCGCGCGATGCGATGGACCGCGCGCTCACCTTCGCCGGTAAGCTTGGCAGCTGTTGTGATGACTCCTGTACCCAATGGCTTGGTCAGGAAGAGCACATCGCCAGGCCGCGCGGCGCCCTTGGTCATCACGCGTTGCGGGTGAATAATGCCGGTTACACTGAGGCCGTAGAAGGGCTCAGGGTTGGTGACAGTGTGACCGCCAGCGATCGCCGCGCCCGCTTCACGCACCTTGGTTGCTCCACCGGCAAAGATTTGGGCGATGATCTCCGGCGCCATATCTTCTGGGAAGCCGGCAATGTTGAGACAGAACAGCACGTCGCCGCCCATCGCGTAGACGTCGCTCATGGCATTGACGGCGGCAATGGCGCCGTACGTCCATGGATCATCGACGACAGGGGTAAAGAAATCGGTGGTCTTGATGAGCGCACGCTCGTCGTCCAGACAAAAAACCGCCGCATCGTCGGGCTCGCCCAGCCCCACCAACACATCGGGATATTCAGTTGCCGGGAACATCCCGGCCAGTTGGCGCACGACCTGCGCTAATGTCTCCGGCGGGAGCTTTGACGCTCAACCCGCGCAGGCGACCATCGCGGTCAGCGGCTGATTCTTGTCGGTCATCATGCTCTGCTTCGTCAGTCTTTGCTCTGAGAATTCGCGTGCGGTTGGCACGCGGATCGGTAGCGATCTGATGCGCGATCAGTCAGGCAACGCGCACCAATACAATAGCGGGTCGCTCCGGCAAATTGAGTAAGGTTAACAACGATTTGCCCCGGACTCGCACGCCAGTTGTTGCACGTTCCTTCCCGGCTGGTTCGCTTATGAAAAGAGGGAAACTAAGAGCCAGGCCGCCGCGACAATCGCGCCCACAAGCACGACAGCTTCGACCACCGCGCGCAGCGCAGCACGCCGCGCCTGCACCCTGTCCTGGCGCGCTTTTTTGGCGCGATCCACATTCTCCTTCAACGTTTTGGACGAGGCCTGGCGCAAGTTCTGGCTTCGGTTCCAACGCGCGCGAATCGAGTACCAGAACCAGGTCAGAAACCAGCCCACAAGGAGGCCGGCAAGGAAGGTAAAGAGATATTCCATAGTCCAGATGGCCACAGAGGCCGGCAGACTTGCTCAGCCAGGTCGTCGACTGGGCCGGCAGCCATCAGTCGACGTAGCGCGCCCATCGCTGTTCTACCCGCTGGGGACGCGGGTTGTGGGCCATTTCAATGGCAAAGTCGGCCATGGCTTTGACGGCCCATTCGAAGTAGTGAGGCGTGATGCTGTTGACATCCATATCCGGCGCCGGATTCATGAAGTCGATCGCGTAGGGCACCCCGTCTTTGATGGCGAACTCGATGCTGTTCATGTCGTAGCCCATGACCTCATTGATCAAGCGCGCGTCATGGACAATGCGCTGGCCCAGCTCCGGCGAGAGGTGGTCGTGCACAACTTCGTAGCGCCGGTTCTTGGGATCATATTTGATGGGCATGATATTGGTCTGCCCCACACAGATGCAGCGCACAAATTGATCGAACTCCACGAATTCCTGGAGGATCATGCAGAGTGTGCCGGTCTCGTCATAGGCGCGAATCAACTCGTCAACGTTGTTCACCTTGTAGACATTCTTCCAGCCGCCGCCCCAGGTATCCTTGAGAATCGCCGGCAGCCCTGTATAGGCCACAATGGCATCCCAGTCCAACGGGTAGCTCAGGTTGCGTAAGCTTTCGCTCACCACACCTTCAGGATAGGATTTCATGGGCAGAACCACGGTCTTGGGCGAAGCCAATCCCATTCTCGTGATCAGGCTGGCTCCAAAATACTTGTCATCGGCGCTCCACCAAAAGGGGTTGTTGATACAGTAGGCGCCTTGCAACATGGCGTTCTTCAGGTAGGCGCGATAGTAGGGGATCTCATGGCTGATGCGGTCGATGAGCACGGCGTATTCGCACGGCTCGTTCATGCGCGTGCCCCCCAGCTTTACATACTCAGCTAACACGCCCACATCACGGCTGTTCACCTCTTCGATAAAGGCCGGCGGAAAGCTCCACTCGCGTCCAACTATCAGACCGATCTTCTTGACGCTCATGCGACTCCTCATTCTCCATTCTTGCTCAGGTATCAGTCGTGTCCACCGATATACAGCTGCACCATCTTCATCCAGTAGGGCCAGTCGTGGCTCCAGCCATCCCACTCCCGGAAAGCATGGGGCAAGCCCCTGTCCCAGAGCGCACGGCTCAGCGCACGGTTGTTGTCGATGTTGGGATCGTCGTGGCCGGCGGCGATAATGATATCCATGCGCTGCAGCGCTTCCAGCTGATCATGGTTGCTCAGATTCGGCACATAGTGGCTGGGGGTGTTGAAGTAGATATTTTCGTCGTAGTAGCCACCGAAGAAGCCGCTCATATCGTATTTGCCGCTCAGGGCCAATACGCGGCCAAACAGATGTGGATGCCGGAATGCGATGTTCAACGCGTGATAGGCGCCGAAACTACATCCGTGGGAGATAAGAAAGGGGTTTTGGTTCTTGTTCCGGCTCAGCGGCAGCACCTCATTGAGGATATATTCCTCATACTGGATATGGCGGGTGATTTTGCCGCTTGGATGCGCCCAGCCATTGTAGAAGCTCTCAGCGTCCACACTATCCACACAATAGATCTGGAGCCATCCATTCTCTAGATGTTCTCCCAGGTTGGCCACCATGCCCCGATCCTCATATTCGTAGAAACGGCCCATGCTGGTGGGAAAGACCAACATGCGCGCGCCGGCGTGGCCAAACACCAACAATTCCATCTCGCGATTCAGCCGCGGGCTATACCATTTGTGATATTCGCGGTGCATTACAACGCTCTCGTTTCATGATGGCTGCAGCAGGAACAGAATCATACACAAATCAGGCTATGGTCGTCAGCATAGCCGCTTTCTTCCAGGTTCGGATTCTCCGGGTCCCGTCGCCAGAGGCCCTGGGGGTGGTTGGCGTCTTCGATCCAGAAGCGGTAGAGATGGGATCCGGGTGCAAGCTGCACAACGGCATGCCACCATCCGTTGGCCGCCCTCTGTAACGGCAGTGTTCCAGGCTGCCAACAGTTGAATTCGCCGACCAGGCTGACAGCTCTGGCCTCTGGAGCATAATACCCAATGTAGAGGGGGCGTGTCCGAGTCCCTTGCGCCTGTGGTGAGAGTACTGACAATGTACCTTGAAGCATCATTTTGTGCAATTCGCTGTCGCCAAGCACGGTGGCGCTCTGTGGACGTCCCACCAGCGGGCCTGCGCCGGTCCGGAGCGCGGCGGCTACAGCCAATGCCGGCTGTAGCAACCCCGCGCCTGTCTGGCGAGGCACAAGATGTGGCAGCGGCAGCGAAGTCTCAAGCAACAGCCGGCGTACATCCTGCGCCTGCAGATTGGGATTGGCCTGCAGCATCTGCGCCGCGACCGCCGACACCTGCGCCACCGCGACGCTGGTACCGTCCACATGCTGGTAGTACGGATGCACCCACTTGTGCCCATTCATGCGCTTGCGCAGCCCCTCCCAGACTTCGGGCATCCAGGCTTCCCCATCGACCGAGGCCCCGCCCGTCGACGCCGTGGCCGGGCTCACGCCGGCTTGCCGGTAAGTAGGGAGCGAGCCAACTCCGTTTTCGTTCTCATCCAACAACACCTGGCGTACCCGGTCAATGGCGATCATCTCCTGAAAGACAGGGCTGACCGGCAGCACCGGCGCTGGCAGCCAACAACTTAAAGCAAGCAGCTCGGGCTTACGCACCAGCGTGTGGCGGTAGACGACGCTGTCATAGTTGTGGTGATAGAGCGCCAGCCTCTCCACCTCGTCCACCACGCACGGTCGCCAACGCCGGTTCTGGTCGTCTACCCCGCCAACGGTCATGACAGAAGGTGTCTGGGCAGGCGGTAGTAGTTCTTGTACGCCGCGATTCCCCGCCGCGGCCGCGACAAAGACGCCCCGCTGGGCCAGCGCATGGGCAGAGCGGCTAACAGGATTGTCCTTCCATGCCTGAGGGAAATCGCCGCCCACACTGATGTTGACAACGCGTACACCGTAGCGCTGCCAATTGTCGTCCGCCAACAACCACTCGAGACCACGTTGGATATCAGCTTCAGGGATCCGGCCATCGCCGCGACCGATCTTCAAGGGTAGGATGCTGGCCGCTGGCGCATAACCGCGCAGGCGCCCACCGCTCAACAGCCCGTTGCCGGCCGCGATAGCGGTGGTCATCTGGCCATGCCAGCTATCTCCCGCGCCATCCCACAGGCTGGGGGTGCCAATCCCAACCCGCTCATCCCCGTTGGTCAGGTCAACATATTCCACGATCCGGAGACCCGCCTCCTGGAGCACAGCACGCCATTGGCCTGGCGCCAGCCGCCGCCAGACCGGCGTAACGCCAGGCCAGACCGGTCGCAGGGTGAGATCGGGATGTGGATAGTAGCCACTGTCCAGGAAGGCAATGGTCACACCCTCGCCCGCAAAGGTCGTGTAGTCCGGTAGCCGCTCTGGTTGGGCCAGAACCATCTCCTCGCCGCTATGGTAGTACGGAAATGTCGTGGGGGGATTGCTGGCAGTGTGGAGTGAGCTTGGGCTACGAAGCGCCGCGTGGCGGCGGGCATAGGACAGGGCACACTCTGGGCAGAGGCCAGCGTCAGGTGTCCAGCCAGGGTGCTCCTGGCGCACGAGCGTGGCAATGTGCGGCTGTACGGTCGTGCCAAGCGCTAGCACACGCGGGTCGGCAGGACAGCCACATACCGGACAGGTAGATACGGTCACGTTGGGGAGGCCTTGTGCTGTATTTCGTCCCAGTCTACACCAAAGCCAAAGCCCGGTTCTCCAGCTTCGGGATTGCGGAATTCCAGCACCATATCGAACTCATGCTGGTCGATTGCCGTGGGATCTTCGTTAAGCCCTTGTGTCATCTCTACCACGACATGATAGGTCGCGCCTGGCTGAGGATTGCGCATGTGTAGTGTCGTCTCTGCCTTTGGCTCCGCATGCGCCATCATGTAGACGCTGCAGTTCTCTGTGCCGTCGGGGTTGTAGATGATGACCTCAAGGTTAGGTGCTTCATCGCGTTCAACGGCCGTAAGCCACAAGCGTGTCCAGACCCGCTTCAGGTCTGGATAAGGATAGAGCACGCAGCGTTCGACTCGCTGTGGTTCATCAGCCTGAAAGAGTGGGATTTCCATATTCCATAGTCCGTGCATTCCTGACCGCCGGGCAAAAATCCCCGGCGCCGGTACGGTCGTACCGTGTCCCGATCATAGCGAGCCCAGGGCAATTCTACAAGTTGCCGGCCATCTCGAGCGCTTCATAGAGGAGATGCTAGCGAGGATGACGGGCGAAGGAGCTTTCCTCCTTTGCGCGGCCATGACGTAGTTGAGCGGGTCTTCTGTAGGGAGCAGCGGGAGCCGTACACCTACAAAAGTAGCAGGCTTTCTCCCCACCGTAGAGGGTTGTTACGTGGCCCGTGCAGCGCGATGCTTGCCTATAGAAAATCACTTCTCAGCAAGGAGGTTCCGTACGTATGTCCATCAGTACACTGCCGGCCGCCAAGATTGCGGACGATCCGGCGTGCGTGAAACAGGTGAAACCCTGGTGGTTTCTATTTCGGGTCAATCAGGATCCACTCGCTGTGCTCGAACAGCTTGCCCTGGAACATGGCGATATTGCACAGGTCAAGATCGGCCCCCGCCATCTGGTGCTGTTGAGCCATCCCGATTTTGTCCATGATCTGCTCGTCACAAACGGTCGTGACTTCGTCAAAGGTCCGGCGTTGCAGCGGGCGCGACGGCTGTTGGGTAACGGTCTGCTCACCAGCGAAGGAGAGACCCATCTACGCGACCGGAGGATGGTGCAGCCGGCTTTCCACCGCGAGCGGGTCGCAGTCTATGCAGAGACCATGGTTACCGAGGCTGAACGCATGGCTAGCCAGTGGACCGATGGCGCCACGCTGGATATGGCCAAAGAGATGATGCGGCTGACCCTGGTCGTTGCCGGCAAGACACTCTTCGATGCCAGCGTAGAAGACGATGCGCAGGCGGTCGGGGAGGCCATGGACGAACTCATGCATCTCTTCAACGTCATCAACAATCCCTTAAGCGAATGGCTACTGCGGCTGCCGCTCTCCCCGGCCAATCGCCTACGCGCCGCGGACTCGCGCCTGCGCACCATTGTGCAGCGCATGATCGCTGAACGGCGTGCGGGCGTACCCGGTGACGATCTGCTTTCCATGCTGCTTATGGCCCGTGATGTGGAAGGCGATGGGCGGGCGCTGAGCGATGCTCAGATCCTTGATGAGGTCCTGACTCTCTTCCTGGCGGGCCACGAGACGACGGCCAACGCGCTGACGTGGAGCTGGTATCTCCTGTCACAGAATCCGGCGGCCGCGGCGCGCCTGCACCAGGAAGTGGATGAGGTATTGAAGGGACGATTGCCCACGGTAGAAGACGTACCCGCGCTCTCGTTTACCCGCGCGGTATTCAACGAAGCCCTACGTCTGTACCCGCCAGCTTGGGTGATAGGGCGCGAAGCAGTCAGCGAGGTCAAGATCGGCGGCGTTACCATCCCAGCTGGCGCCAGCGTTCTGGCCAGTCCGTGGATCATCCATCGCGATCCACGCTTCTACCGGCAACCAGAACAGTTCAACCCTGAGCGTTGGCAACCCGAATTGGCCGCGGATAGGCACAAACTCGCCTTTTTCCCCTTTGGCTCAGGCAGCCGGAAATGTATCGGCGAGAGCTTCGCGTGGATGGAAGGGGTGCTCGTCCTGGCCACGTTGGCACAACGGTGGCGGCTGCGCCTGGATCCGAACCAACGTATCGCACTGCAACCGTCGGTGACACTGCGCCCTCGCTATGGCATGCAGATGACTGTGGCCAGCCGCTCTATGTAAAGGTATCTATAATCGATAAAATAAAAGCGCTGCCAAAGCGGCGTCCGACTTTGAGGAAACAGATCATGAAACCCATCCATTACCCCCTTGTTTTGACCCTACTCGTGCTTGCCCTGATCGTCATAAGTGCCTTACCCGCGCAGGCCGCGCCGCCTGACCGGCCGGCACGGCCCACCCCAGTCGCGCCGCTGGCGGTGCCTGTCCAACCGGTGGCGACGACAGCGCCGGCCCGGCCCGTACCAGCTGTCACGCCTGGCGCAACACCGGTACGGCCGACTCCGGTCGCCACCCCTGTTCCAGTGACAGACCCGCTGCCGGCGCTGGAAGCGTGCGCCAGCAATATCTTTGGCCTTGAGCTGAGCTATAGCAAGACAGGCGGCCTGAGCGTACAGATTGCGCGTGCACTGAAGATTCCCACCACCGTGTCAGGGGAGATCGACGCCGACGCCACCGCGGTCTACGGCGTGACCACCAACCAGGGTGTAGAAGCGGTGATCTATGGCAGTGGTTACGGCGCTAATTCAGATATTGAAGTGGCTGTGAGCACCGCCTCGCTCTGTTCGCTCCAGTTCACACGCATGGAAAGCTGGCCCGCCACGGAGGACGATGCGTTGGCCCTGCTCAAGGCAACCTACCCCGGTGTGCCGCAGAACAAATCGTACGATGTGGCCGCCAGCACGAGCAATTCCTATGCGTTCACGCTCGTGACAACCCATCCCATACCCGGCACGGGCGAGCTGACAACGCAGGCGCTTATCCTCTCAGTAACACGCGGCCGCGATGGGCAAGTACTCCTGAGCGCTATTTCAGGAACGGGAACCTATGCAGCTTCCGTCCCAGCCGATTGAGCTCGAACCAAACACGGTATAATCAGCCCATGGAGACGCCCATACGTACACCCCAGATACCAACGAACCAGACCACTACACTGAGTTCCCAGAACACCCATGCCGTGCCACTGTGGCCGGCATGGGCGCTTTGGGGCACGACGCTTGCGGTGCAGGCTGGTCTACTTGCCTGGCTAGCGGCCACCCAACGGCTTTTGATGACACCCCTGAGCCTGACCGTGGTGACTGGCATGATCGGCACGAGCTTGCTGCTGCTGGCATTGCGCCCCTCCGCATCCGGCCTGGTCGCCGCGGCCATCGCGCTGCAGCTCGCCGGAATCGTGTTGATTCCATTTGATCCGATGGTGTTTCCGGCAGTGTTGGCTGCACAGCCGGCTGTTGCCCTCAACGGCGGCCTTGTCATGCGGACGGCTAATGTGGCGCTCATTGCGCCGACCCTCGTTCTCTTTACAGACCTGTTTCCACGCCCGCGTCTCCTCCCGCCCGCAGTCTATGCAATCCTCTACGCTGCCACCGCCATCTTGGTCATTGTGATCACAGCGGGCCTGGGCAGGTGGCGACTGATGAGTTACGTGTCCCTGCTGGTGATGGCTGTCTGCCTCGTCGGCGTTGCTGTCGCCCGCATGGTGCGAGCCAGCCGGGGCACCACTGACATGGCGCCCCATGAGGTCATGCAGGCGCGTTTGATCTTCTTCAGCGTTCTATTGGCCGAGGTGCCTACGCTCATACGGCCGGTTTGGTGGCTCATCACACGCGAGATCATCCCCTATCAGTTCTCACTCCTGGCACAGATGATCCTGCCGGCAGGCATCGCCTACGCGATCCTGCGCCACAATCTATTCGATATCGATGCTGCGTTACGCCGCGGGTTGGTCTACGCCCTGGTATCGGGGATCTTGCTGGCGATTTACCTGGGAGCGACCGCGCTGCTGGCTGGCCTATTGATCACGCTGGCGCCTTCCTTTCAAGGACTAATGTTCGTCGCTGCCCTGCTGGCGGCTGCGGCCGCGTTTGGGCCTCTGCAGCGTCTGGCGCAACGCATGATCGACCGGGCGCTCTATCCTGAGCGCCTCCGCTTCGCTAGCGCGATCGCAGGCACGCGCGCCCAGCTCGACCAGGTGCTTACCCGGCGCGAGCTGCTCCATCTGCTAGAGATTGAACTGCCAGCACAACTGGGCGCGCGCTGGGGCACGTTGGTGCTGGCGCCGGCGCCGGGGGGCCTTGCGCCCGGCTCGTCAACCGCTGGCTGGACTACGGTACTCAAGGTCGGCGACAAAGTTCTTGGTCGCTATTGGCTGGGAGAGCGCGATTCAGGTCTGCGCTATGATGATGAAGAACGGGCACAGCTCCATACGCTGTTGCAGCAGGCCGCATTGGCCCTGGCCTATGGCGAAACAGCTGAGGCGCTGCGCAAGCTCAACCAGGAACTGGAATCGCGCGTCGAGGCACGCACTGCCCAGCTACTCGATCAACAGCGGACCCTGGCCATCGTTGCCGAACGACAGCGCCTGGCCCGCGATCTCCACGATTCGGTAACCCAAATGCTCTTCAGCATCAACCTGGGGGCGCGGGCCATTCGCAAACTTGTCCAGCGGGATCCGGCCGCGGCGGAAGCCGCGCTGGCGGAACAGGAACGCGCGGCCCAGGAGGCACTGGCCGAAATGCGATCGCTCCTGGCACAGCTCCGCTCGCCGGTAGAGGTGGAGCGCCCCGCGCGAGTCTCCACTGACGCCGCACGCGTTTCCCCTACCCCCGCTGCGACACAAAGTGGCGAGGGTTTGGTGGAGCGCCTGCGCGCCTACTGCGAACGGGTCACAGAGCGCCACGGACTGACCTGCAAATTGGAGGTCGCCACAATGCTGCCGCTGCTGCCGCGTATTGCCGAGGAGATCTTCCTGATTGCGCGCGAGGCGGTGCACAATGCGGTAAAACACAGCAACGCGTCGGTCAT
>JACFMY010000054.1:0-11821 GCA_019455155.1 Caldilineaceae bacterium | reverse complement strand
CTGCTAACGGTTGCCGCAGACCAAATACAGCTGGCCGTAGCCGACAACGGCCGTGGCTTCGACCCTGACACAATCAACGCTGGTACCTTCGGCATTCGAGGCATGCGCGAACGGACCGCGC
The DNA here is from genome assembly GCA_019455155.1 of Caldilineaceae bacterium. Lineage (GTDB taxonomy): Bacteria > Chloroflexota > Anaerolineae > Caldilineales > Caldilineaceae > JACFMY01. The sequence goes on along the minus strand of JACFMY010000054.1, from coordinate 11,700 downwards.
AGCTGGCAGGCAAGTTTGAGATCCAGTCAGAACCAGGACAGGGCACAACCATCCGCGTGACTGTGCCCACCAGCTATGTACCTAACCCGCCGGGCAGCAAGCACACCGAGCCGCCACGGTAACTTAGCTGGCCGGCAGATCAGGATAGTCACGCAAATCAAATTGACCGCCCCAGGCCCATTTGTAGGAGGGATTGTGATTGGTATCGTGATAGCTGACGACCACGAGATCGTACGCCGTGGTCTACGTATGACCATCGCCGGCGAGGAAGACATGGAGCTACTTGGCGAGGCCTGTACAGGACGCGAAGCAGTGGAGCTCGTCCTGCAGCACCGTCCCCAGGTTGTCCTGTTGGATGTACAGATGCCTGACATGGACGGTGTGCAGGCGGCTGCCGCTATCCACGCTGCCTTACCCGAAACGACGATGATCATGCTCACAAGCTTCTCCGGCGACGATCAGCTGTTCGGCGCGCTGCGCGCCGGCGCCGCCGGCTATCTGCTCAAGGATGTCAACGGCGACGACCTGGTTGAGGCCATTCGCGGGGCGGCACGCGGGGAGCCACAACTACATCCCCAGGTGGCTAGGCGACTGATGACCCTGGCGCCACCCCAGGAAGACCCGTTGGCGGTGCTCAGCGCGCGCGAGCGCGATGTGCTGCGGCTGGTCGGGCGCGGGCTCAGTAACCGGGAGATTGCTGCCACGCTCAATCTGACCGAGACGACCGTCAAGGGCTATGTAAGTGAAGTGCTGGGGAAACTCATGGTGCCAGACCGTACCCAAGCCGCGTTGCTGGCCGTCCGGTACGGTTTGGTGGCCCCTGACGATCTGCCCGACATCCCGCGCTAACCAAGGCTGCGAGCTGCTTGGAAGCGGGGTAGGAGCCACCCGTCGTTGGAGACAGCAAGGAGGCGGGAAGGTGTGGGAGTCGAACCCACCGCAGCCGGCTGCGCGCCGCCTGCCACTGGTTTTGAAGACCAGGGCATCCACCGGGACACATCCCCCCCCACCAGCTATTGTACCGGCTGACTGATCTGGAGGCAAAACGGGGACCGGATCCTCATCCTGCCGTCCCTGTGCCACGACCGGCTTCGACCCACAGCTCGCGCTCATGTGTCAGCCACCTGTCGCCGGGGCCGTCGTCGGCGCGCAGACGCCGGGTACCAGGGGAGCGCACTGCATCCAACAGCACGGCCAGAGCTGACCGCGTGCGTGACGCAGCTGCCTGCGCAGCCGGGCGACCCAAAGGCGGCAGCTGGAGCACATCCAGGTCAGCCGCGTCCCGCAACACAAAGATCTTATAGACGATGCGCGCCCGCGGCTGGCCTGCCGCCAATCGGGGACGATCCAATATGCGCAGCGCGGCCATGCGACCAGGGGCCAGGGTCGCCACACGCTCCCGTTCGGGCTTGATGCGGCGCACGCTGTAATCGCTGTCCAGACGGAACACCGCGACAAAGAGCCGTTCGCGCCACGTGTTGGTCAACTGTAGTCCAATGGTCTGGCCGGCAGCCACTACGGTCGTCGCTTCGCCGAGCGGCTTGCCGCCCACCGGATATGGACCTTCCACGGCAATCGCGCCCTGTAGCGCTGGCGCGGCGTGGTGATTGCGTAGGGCCAGAACGTTGCGGAAAACAGCCAGATGCTCCAATGCGCGGGCAACCTTCTGGGCGGCATCGCTGCCACCGGCGGGCAGCGATGCCAGCAAAGCGCCGGTACTATCTTCGATCCGATATTCTGCGGGCGTCTTGCGTACAGAAAGATCGGGGATGTGCCCCGTCCCCGGCTGCGTGAGGGCCAATACGGGGGACGGCTCACCGTTGCGTAGCTTGAGCACGGCTTCGGCAACCGCGTCATCAGCGACGGTCACAGCGTGTACCATGGCATCTTGCCCGTAGCTTTGTACGGTGGCGCGACTACCCGGAGCAACCACAGCGGGCTGTTCCAGGCGGGCCTGGCAGCTGGTTGGCGTGGCAGCCTCTACGAGGGCAAGGGCCTGGGGCGAGCCATCCAACTCGCTGCCGGGCGGGTAGAGTGCCAGGCGCGCACCGGGCTGTACGCCCAAGGCCAACCCGCCGTCCACCTGTAGCATGCCGGACGGTGGCGCCGCCAGGACACGCAGATAGCCGCGTACCGGCGTCGCGATGCCGCCGAGGAAGAGCCGGCTGGTGGGACCGTCCAGTTGTGGCGTCTGGGCCGGATAGATGGTATGAACCCGTGCTACCACGGCGTCGTGTAGATCCGCCCAGGTAAGCTGTGGTCCTCGGCTGCGCAGTGTCTCCAGAAAAAACCAGGTCACTGCGCCATACCATGTGCCGCCGCCCGGTTCGCGATATTCGTTGGCCAGCTCCAGATCGAGGGCCGCTGCCAGCAGAACGTGAGCGGTCGGTGCCCTGGCTGCCGCCAGGAGCTCGGGAAAAGGCGCCACCAGCGACGGCCGCGCAACCGTGCCGGACAGTGGTGCGGTACGCCGGGCCAGCGGCTGATCGTCGCTACGTGTCCCGCTACCTGCGTGACAGCAGTCCAATAGCACGCTTACGTGGGCACCCCTGGCTTCGGCGCGGCCAATGAGCCAGGCCAGCTCCTTATCCAATATGTCATAGCTGCCAGGTGTCCGGCTATCATAGGCAACGAGCGTTTCGTCGAGCGCGTCCGGTTCTTCCGGATTCTGGGAGGGGGTCTGTGAGCCGTGACCGCTAAAATAGAAGAAGATCTGGTCACCAGGGGTGGCCGGTGCGATGAGATGTGTTTGCCAGGTGTCCAGAATGGCACTTCGCGTTGCGGCGCTGTCGACAAGGGTGCGCACATCGCCGGCAGCGAGCCCCAACTGGCGTGTCAGGTACTGGTACATGGCCTGTACATCTGCGCGGCAGCCACGTAGGGGCTGTACCTTCCCAGCAGGGTCGTAGTTATCGATCCCGATCAGCAGAGCATGCACGTGTGACATGAAACCCTCCATTGTTTTGCGCGTTGGTCCCGATTCTAATACAATTTGGCCGGACGTGCAGCCAACGCAGCTTGCTCAGGCACATCCTCGTGTTCAACGTCTATCGGCCGCTTGTGGTATTCGGCTTCCTGCCAAAAGAGTCTCACCCCCGTGCCCGCACGCCAGCAGGAGGTTATCTTTGATGTAGGCGACACCGAAGGTCGACCACGGGCAACGTTCCATCAGTGTGTTTTGCGAAAGGACGAGGTGTACATGACGGCTCAATTCGCTTCCTGGCAATCGTATAGTGTAACGGCCCTGTTGCTCTCGCTGGCGGCGTTGACCATCACCGGCTGCCGCCCCATCACGACAGAGGCAACGCCACCGGCCCAGGAAGCTGTCGTTGCTGCAGCTACACCAACGCCGACACCTCTCCCCCAGGAGACCACAGTTGTGGCTGAAGTAGCCACCCCCGCGGCCACACCAACAAAGGTGCCCCCCACATCGTTGGAATTTGAAGATCTTGGTCTGGAAATCGCGGTTGTTCCCATGGGTTGGGAGGTCACGGTACAGGATGGGCAGACGACCACACGGTGGGTTGTGCCTGAAGACGCGGCAGGCTGGGCGGTGGACAGCGCTAGCGCTGGCGCCGCCGGCAACACTGTGGTGGCCGGGAGCCAGGCCCGGGGCGAAGCTGTCTTTGCGCCGTTGGCCGCTGGCGAAATCACCGTTGGCCAGCAGATCATTGTGACCGGGGCGGATGGGATGCGTTATCTGTACACCGTCACCGCTGTTTCCGGCCCCATTCCCGTATTTGGCGCCACTGCGGCAGATGAGGCGCAGGTAGGCGCCTATATAGCGCCCACGGAAACGGGAACGCTCACCCTCATTACAGGCTGGCCGTTGGCCACGACAACACACCGGGTCTTTGTCGTCGCCGAGCTTGCCGGCCCGGCGCAATAGAAGGGACCCGCCAACTTGCCCGTCCTATCCCTGATGCGGTTATGAACGCGACCAAAAGCGCAGATACAAAGCTGCTTTGCTCAGTGATTGTCCCGGTCTACAACGGCGCCAGGGTAATTGAACGCTGCCTGGATGCCCTGGCCGGCCAGCGTGTGGCGCCCTGCGGCTATGAGATTATCGTCGTCGATGACGGTTCAGTTGACGATACCGCGGGGACGGTGGAGGGTTGGGCCGCGCGCCATCCGGACATAAATCTACGGCTGATTCGCCAGCCCAACCAGGGACCCGCCGCGGCCCGCAACCACGGCGCCCGCTGCGCCGGGTCTCCTCTGCTGCTCTTTACGGATAGCGACTGCGCGCCTCTGCCCGGCTGGATCGAGGAAATGTCCGCCCCGTTTGCCGATCCCGCGGTCACGGGGGCCAAGGGCACCTATGTCACGGGCCAAACCACCCTGATCCCGCGCTTTGTGCAGGCCGAGTACGAAGATCGTTACGACCGCATGCGCCATGTTGCGCAGATCGATTTCATCGATACCTATTCGGCAGCCTATCGCCGCGAGATTTTTCTCGAGATCGGGGGCTTTGACTCGATCTTCACCACGGCCAGTGTTGAAGATCAAGAGTTTAGCTTCCGGCTGGCGCAAAAGGGCTACCGGTTAGTCTTTGCGCCCGGGGCGCAGGTTTCGCACCTTCATGACAGCGGGCTCAGCGAATATTTCCGGCGCAAGTATTTTATCGGCTTCTGGAAGGCTCTTATGATCCGGTGGCATCCTGAACGCATGGTACAGGATAGTCACACGCCCCAGGTGCTGAAGCTGCAGATTGTGCTGTTGGCCATCTTGTTGGGTTGCGTGCCCCTGGCACTGTTGGGGCTGGTGTGGTCGCCACTGCTCTGGTTCTGGCTTGGCACAGGATTGGCAGCGGCCGCGTTCTTTGCCACCACGGTCCCATTTCTGGCCAAGCTGGCGCGGCGGTCGCCCGCGCTGGCTCTGGTTGGGGTGGGCATGTTGTTGGTACGCGCGCTGGCGCTCGGCAGCGGCTACCTGATGGGGACCATCCACTTCGCCGGTACCTTGCCCGGCGCGCGGCAGCCGGTCATCCCTGGCTGGAAACGTCTGGTCAAACGCCTCATGGACATAACCGGCGCCCTGATTGGGCTGGCGATCTCGATCCCATTCGTGGCCATTGCGGCCATCGTCATTAAGCTCGACTCGCCAGGACCGGTCTTTTTCCGCCAGCGGCGAATCGGTGAGAATGGGCGGCCCTTCCAAATCATCAAGCTGCGCACCATGGTCGTAGACGCCGAAGAGCGGCTGGAGACCCTCGTCGATCTCAATTCGTTGAGCGAGCCGGCCTTTAAGCTGTTGCACGATCCGCGGGTGACACGGGTAGGGCGCATCCTGCGACGCACATCGCTGGACGAGGCGCCGCAGTTCTATAACGTGTTGCGGGGCGATATGAGCCTGGTGGGCCCCCGGCCAGAGGAAGAGCGGATCGTCCAACGCTATCAGGATCACCACCGGCGCCGGTTGGCTGTCAAGCCAGGCATGACGGGCCCTATGCAGGTCAACGGCCGCGCCGACCTTACCTTTTCAGAACGGCTGCAGCTGGAGCTGGACTATATTGACCATTACAGCCTGCGGCGCGATGTGGAGATCCTCCTACGCACCGTCCCGGCCATCTTACATGGAAACGGCGCGCGTTGATGAACCGCGGCCAGCGAACCAAAAAGGAATCGTTATGAAAGCACATTCGCCTTCTCGGACAGTTCTGCGGCTAGCAGTCCGTTACCGCGTCTTCGTAGTGGCAGGACTGCTGGTGATCTTAGGTCTGGCTCTCGGCCAGCGGGCATGGGCCATTGACCGGCCAGACGATACGGCCAGCCAGGGGGTCGAGCTGCGCCAGACGCCAAGCACGATACCTCCCAAGACATCAACCCCGACGCCGAAACCGCCCGCCACACCGACCCCCCGCAAAGACAACAACGATAATGACGGCGGCGGCTCACTGCCCGTAGCTACCCCGGTTCCACCCCGGGCGCCCACCCCGCCCGGGACGCCCAGCTATGCGGGCGTGATTTCTGCCCTGGCGCTCAACGTACGCCAGGGACCAAGCACCAACTATCCCATCCTGGGCAAACTGCGGCAAGGCACGCAGGTGCTTGTCACAGGAAGAAACGCTGCCGGGAACTGGTGGTTTGTCTGCTGTTTGCCCGGCACACAGACCGGTGGCTGGGTCAGCGCACAGTTTGTCACGCCCAGTTTCACACCCGCGCAGGCCAGCCGGTTGCCTGTTATCGCAGCCACGGCGCCGCCGGCTGCCACACCCATACCCACCCAGCTGCCCCTGCCCACGGATGCCCTCACGGGCGTCGTCACAGCCGTCACGCTGAACATGCGCGGCGGGCCGGCTATCACCTTCCCTGTCGTAGGCAGGCTGCCCAATGGCACCACCATCGTCGTGCTGGGCGCCAACCGCGCGGGAAGCTGGTATTATGTCTGCTGTATCCCGGGCACGCAGGCCAATGCCTGGATCAGCGCAGAGTTCCTGACCCCGAATTTCACAGCTGCAGAGGCTGCGACACTGCCCCTGTACAACGATGATGGCACGGCGGTGAGCCCGGCGACGCCGGCTTCCGCCGAAGCTGTAACTGCCGCCACGGCCGAAGCGACGGCGACCCCCGAAGAGCTGCCGCCCACGACCCTGGCCCTGAGCGCGGCCCAGGAGCCGGCCTTCATAGGCCCAGGTGACCGCCTGGCTTTGCTCTTCTCCCTGGCCAATACCGGCAACGAAGAGGCCGCAGAGGTGACCTTTAGCTACGAGGTGCCAGAGGGCACGACGCTAGCCGATGCCACGGCAGAAGCGGACGGCGACCTTGTGCTGGAGCCGGGCAACAACGGCGCCACGGCCATCGTCGTCACCTGGCCAGCGCTGGCTGCCGGCCAGGGTGTCACAGTAACCGTGACACTGGACGCGGACCCCACGCTGGCAAAGGGTACGGTGCTCGAGAACCTTGCCGCGGCCACGGCCGCCAACGCTGACAGTGCCGCGACAAGCATTAGCGTCGGTATGCCGCCAGCCGCGGCGCCCGATTTCCAGTAGCGTCCCAGATAGGCTAAAGTGAAGTGCGGCTAGGCCGCACTTCACTTTGACTTTTCGAACCGTATCGTGCCCAACGCAGCGACCCGCCCCTCACCTCCAAGGGCAGACGCGCCTTCCAACCGCCTGGATTGGCTGGCTGCCATGCTCGTCGGCGCCGCTACCTTTGCGCTCTACCTGGCGTCCCTGGCCCCCAGCTTGACCTGGGCCCATCAGGGTGCTGATGGCGGTGAGTTGCTCGCGGCGGCCATGACCAATGGTGTGCCCCATCCCCCTGGTTATCCCCTGTACACATTTCTACTCCAGGGCTGGCTGGAGCTCGTTGGTCTGCTGGCGCCGGGCAGCGATATCGCCTGGCGCGGCAACCTGTTGAGCGCTCTCTTTGCCGCGGGCAGCGCTGGACTCACCGTGCCCGTAATCGGCTCCCTCCTGGCGAGGCAACCGCTGAGATGGCTGTGGGCCAGCCTGGGCGGCCTCCTGTGGGCGGTCTCGCCCCTCCTTTGGAGCCAGGCCATTATCACGGAGGTCTATAGCCTACACGCGTTGCTGGTCATCCTTCTCGCCTGGTCTGCCTTGGTGAAACCACAACGGCTATGGTATGTTGTACTGTCGGCCGCGCTCGGTGTTGCCCACCATCTTACCTTTGTGCTCCTGCTACCCGCCGCGCTCTATGCGCTGGCAACGGGTCAGAGTGGGCGGCGGCGATGGGTAAGGCCCGTGGGTGCGCTTCTGTTGGGCATGAGCCTTGGCGCGTTGTTATATTTGCGTATACCGCTGGTGGCTGGCAATGGGCCGCCGCCAGTCAATTGGGGATATGCCGACAACTGGCAGGGATTTTGGTGGCTGGTTAGCGGCGCGGCCTACCGTGGTTACCTGTTCAGCACGGGCGGGAGTGCGTTCTTCCCCCGGGTGGCTGCATGGGCTTATACCGTAACCATGCAGTACACGCCTGCCGGCCTGGCCATAGCGCTCGCCGGTCTCGCTGACTGGGATCGCTCATCTCCGCGCCTGCGTAACTTCGCGCTCCTGTGGATTGTCCCGGTCAGCATCTATGCCATCGCCTACTACACACGAGACAGTGAGATTTACCTGCTGCCTGTCGTCTGGATGATGGCCGTCTGGTTGACCGTGGGTCTGGCTGTGATTGGGGCCTGGCTACAGAGACGATTTACCCTCCAGCCGCGTTGGAACGCACTGCTTTGGACAGCCCTGGGCCTGGCGGGTATCTTGGCGTTAACCGCGGGGCGGTGGTCCGCACTGGCACTGCGCGAGGACAGGGAAGCGCGGGACTATTTGAGCCAGAGTGCACAGGTACTCGAGCCTGACAGCATCCTTGTGACCTTAGGCGATGCCGAGACGTTCTCAGTCTGGTATGGCGTTTGGGCCAGCGGCGACCTGAGCCGGCACGCGCCCGGGTTGGTGCCGCTCAATGACTCTCTTTACCAGTTTGACTGGTATCGCCGGCTCCAGCGTGAGCTCCACCCGGCAATACCGGCTATCGACCAGTCTGCCGCCGACGTGGTTGCCGCCAATGTTGGCAAGCGCGCCATCTACTTTGCAGAGTTGCCGCCATGGGTAGCGCGGGAACAACTGGAACAGGTTGGGCCGTTGTGGAAGTTGAAACCATAATCTGATTTCTCGTTATGCTCGAACAACCAGCATCTTCGCCCACATCACATGTATCGCCGGGTCCACGTGTGGCACGTCTGGCCATAGTATCTGTCGTGGCCATTATCCTGGGGCTGGTGCTCTTCAAGACGATCACCGTGGCCTGGTCCGGCTGGCGCGCCTATCAGACCGCTTCGGAGCTGATGATCCTGGCGCGCATAGAGCCGCAACTGCAGCAACTGCCGGCCATCCAGGAAGAGCTGGCTACGCTTGCCGCCGATCTGACCGGCTTGCAGAACGAAATTGACCCGCTGGCGCCAGTGCTAGCGTGGATGCAGCCGCTGCCGGAATATGGACCAGCCATGGCGACTTCACCCGAACTGCTGGCCGCAGGCCGTAAAGGACTGGCTGTCACCCAGCAGGCTCTGGATCTTGTTGCGCCTAGCGTGGCGCGCATCCAGCGTGAAGAGCCAGACGCAACGACCATGGATGTCCTGCTCTTGAGCCTGGCGGAGAATGCAGCCCGCCTGCCTGAGCTGGTCCCAGGACTCGCGTCGCTGCGCGCTACGCTGGCAACCGTGCCCGCCGCGGGATTGCCGGAACGCCTGGCATCCCCGTTGGCTGCCGCGCCGCACGCTGTCGAGCTCGGCGAGGTCTTCGCCCGCTTGGGCCCCCACTTGCCAGGTCTCTTGGGCATGGACGCGCCAAAGACCTACCTGATTCTCGTGCAAAACAACCACGAGCTACGCGCGACGGGCGGTTTCATCGCTGCAGTCGGCCGGCTCACGCTGGACGAAGGACGGATCACGGACCTGGACTTTGTCGACAGCTACGATATCTACCGTAGGGACGGCGTCTACCCGCCGGCGCCCGCGCCAATGCAGAAATATATGAACATCCAGCTGCTGGTCATGCGCGATGCCAACTGGTCGCCTGATCTGCCCACGTCCGCACAGATCGCGCAGTCGCTTTACCAGAGCGACACAGGTATCAAGGTGGACGGCATTGTCACCATCGACCTCCACGCGGTAAAGCGGATTTTCTCCGCTCTCGGCACTTTACGGGCGCCGGGCTTCGACGAACCCGTCACGGGGGACAACATCGAAACACAGATTATCAGCCTGTGGGAACGGCCGGCCGGCACAGATGCCACGGCCGATTCGGAGTTGGGTGAGTGGTGGAACAAACGTAAAGACTTTATTCCAGCACTGGCCGGCGCGGTCATGGAACAGGTACAGCAGGGCAAAGTCAATTATCTTGCTTTGGCCGCTGCGCTACAGGAGACGCTCTATACGCGCTCGGTGCAGGTATGGGTGGACGATGCTGATGTCCAGAGCGAGTTGCATGAAATCGGTTGGGATGGCGCACTGCAAGCGGAGAAGAACGCCGACTTTCTGGCAGTTGTGGATACCAACATGGGGTACAACAAGGTCGATGCGGCCATCGAGCGCCAGTTGGACTACCGCGTGGTCTGGCCGGACGGTCCCACCAAGCCTGCCCAGGCTACGGTAACCCTCACCTACACCCACCCCATCGACGCCGAAGATCCCGGGTGTGATCTCACACCACGCTACGGCAAGGATTATGCCGACTTGATTGCCCGCTGCTACTTCAACTACGTGCGCGTCTATGTGCCAGGAAGCAGCAGGCTACTCAACGTGGAGGGCGTGTCGCCGGAGACGGTGGAAACGCAGCGGGGTGAGACGGGTACGCAGGTCTTCACAGGTTATTTCATTCTGGAGCCCAATCACCGCCACCAGATCTCCTATACCTACCTGCTACCGGAGGGAATCACCCCCACCCAATACCGCCTGATCCTCCAGCGCCAGTCCGGTACAAATCCCTTGCCCTTGCGTGTCAACATCGATGGCGACACATATGAGACGCAATTGGAAGCGGGTCTTTTCAAGTGGCCCGTGGCTGATGCCGGGCCAGTGGGAGCGAGGTAGGCTACCGCCGGCGGCTCATTCCGGCGGCGGCTGCTTCTGCGCCCCGCCCTGGAGTATCCGGACATGTTGAGTCACCTGCGGCAGTAACTCGCCGCTGGGCCCCTGCAGGAACACATCTGCCAGCGCCGAGATCTCGGAGGGTTCCGGGTTCACATCGACGATCCTGGCGCCAGACTGCTTGGCCACGAGGGGCAGGTGCGCGGCGGGATAGACAACACCGCTAGTGCCCACAACGAGCAGTAGATCGCAGCGTTCGGCCTCACGCCACGCATGGTCGAGCACGCGGCGCGGCAGGTTTTCGCCAAACCAGACGACGCTTGGCCGGATTAGCCCGCCGCAGTTGTGGCAGGCTGGTGGCTCGCTGGCGCGGCGCTCGCTGGGCAGCAGGTCATGTTCGAAGTGGCAACGGTTGCAGTGGAAGCGAGAGATGCGGCCGTGGAGATGTAGGATGCGGCGGCTGCCGGCGCGCTCGTGCAGATCGTCCACGTTCTGGGTCACCAGTGTAAAGGACGCCGCCAGCCGTTCGAGGGCAGCCAGGGCATCATGGCCCGCATTGGGCCAGGCGCGTTCCACCATATCCAGCCGGTGCATGTACCAGCGCCAGACCAGGCCTGGGTCAGCGCTAAAGCCTTCCTGCGAAGCGAGCTGCTGGGGAGCGAACTGGGACCACAGCCCCGTCTCCGCGTTGCGAAAGGTTGCCACGCCGGACTCGGCGCTCACGCCGGCGCCCGTGAGGCAAACAATTCGCTGAGCGTGGGCCAACAACTGCGCGGCCTTCTCGATTCTGGGATCAGCAGAGCCAGTCATGGCGGTGAATAGAAAAGCCGGAAGCCAGCAAAAGCGGCTTCCGGCCTAACGATAACGAAATCGAACAGGACGACTAGCTGGCCAGCGACACTTCCGTCTTTGGATCAAAGATGTGGGCATTCGCCATGTTCACGGCCAACGGCACCTCTTCGTTGACCTGAACCCGAACACGCGGGTCGACACGGGCAATAAACTGCTTGTTGTCCCTGGTGAAGAGATACAAGAAGATCTCGTTGCCCATCATTTCGATGACGTCCACCTTGGAGTCCATGTCGGCTTCGAGAATGCCCGGCGGCACAAAGGGCTTGGCGTGAATGTCCTCGGGGCGAATGCCGAAGATGACCTGCT
>JACFMY010000053.1 GCA_019455155.1 Caldilineaceae bacterium | reverse complement strand
TGACCTGAAGTTCGCCCCGGCTCAACGCCGGTTTCAAGATATTGGCGGCGTCCACGCTGCTGCCCGCCGCGCCCGCGCCGACCAGCATGTGTACCTCATCAATGAACAGAATGGAACTCGACTGGATAACTTCTTCAATGACCTTCTTGAGGCGCTCCTCGAACTGGCCACGGTACATGGTGCCAGCGACCAGGCTACCCACGTCAAGCATCAGCAGGCGCTTGTTGAGCAGCGGTTCCGGCACGTCTCCTTCGATGATCCGTTGCGCAAGCCCTTCGACGATGGCGGTCTTGCCCACACCGGGCTCGCCAATGAGAGCAGGGTTGTTCTTTGTACGGCGGCTAAGGATTTGGATGACCCGTTCGATCTCCGACTGGCGACCCACGACTGGGTCCAGCTTGCCCTCCTCAGCGGCGGCCGTCATGTCATAGCCAAGTTGGTCCATCAGGGGAGTTTTGGACTCTTTCTTCTGCTTTTCCTTGGTCTGTGCCTGGTTTTGCAGAATATTTCGCGCTGTCTGTGTCCGCACGCGGTCCAGGTTGATACCCAGACCACGCAACACATTGACCGCGATCCCTTCGCCCTCGCGGACCAATCCCAGCAGCAGGTGTTCTGTGCCGATGTAGTGATGGCCCATCAGGCGCGCCTCATCTACAGCCAGCTCGATGACTCGTTTTGTGCGCGGAGCGAGTGTCGGTTTGCCAAACGGCGGCCGCTCACCGCGTCCCACGGTCCGTTCGACTGCCCGGATGATCTGCACCGGTTCTACACCCAACTCGCGCAGCACCTTCACGGCGACGCCGTTTTCTTCCCGAACCAAACCCAACAGCAGATGTTCCGTGCCGATGTAGTTATGGTTCAGGCGGAGCGCCTCCTCCTGCGCCAGGGTCAGCACCCGGCGTGCGCGCTTCGTAAAACGGTCAAGTTTGTCAGACATAGAGTTTCCCTTAAACAACGATCAACGCCGGACTATTCCGGCAAGTGCACTGTAGCAGACGAAACCAGGCCATTGCCGTAAGTGCTGTTCCGCTTCTCCAAGACATTTCGGGTCAACTACTGCCATGAACGATTAACCCGTGCTTCCCTCTCGCCGTTGGGCTGCCGCACGTGGCGGACGCCCTACTTATATTCTATTGTACCAGGAATTGCATCAGGCTAACGTACTTTATTTGCCGAGACATCTGCCTTGAATGGATTCGATGGTAGTTAAGGCACCACCAAAAAACCGGGGTATCTTAAATCCATTGTAACGACGCGTTTTAGAGTTTGTCAATTAGCCAAAATGGTACAAGCCATCCCCCCCAAACGGCCAGGTGCGGGGTCCCCGGTGCGCGCCAAACGACCAGGTCTACCCTTAATAACGTACGGGCACGACAATTCGTGCCCGTACGCGGTCATTTGCTCGGTTGTGTCCTGGCTGCTGGTTAGGCGGCGTCGGCCATTTCGCCGCTGGGGGCGACTTGCCAGTCCACCTCGGGCTCTGCCGGTTGGGCTTGTTTCAGGCTCAGACCCAGGCGGCGCTTGTCGCTGTCAATGCGAATGATGCGCAGCTCATGGACCTCACCTTCACTGACGACTTCCTTGGGGTGATTGACCCGGCGCTCCGCAAGCTCACTAATATGGATGAGCCCTTCGATACCCGTATCGACGAGGCGGGCAAACGCGCCAAAATTGACCAGCTTGGTGATCTTACCTTGAACAACCTGGCCGACCTCGTAGGTTGTGTCGATCACATCCCACGGTTCCGGCATCATGCGCCGCAGGCTGAGGCCAATGCGACGGCGCTCCGTATCCACCGTGAGCACCTGCACCTTTACCTCTTCGCCTACCTTCACAACCTCGCTGGGGTGGTTGACCCGGTTCCAGCTCAGTTCACTCAGATGGATCAGACCGTCAGCACCGCCCAGGTCAACAAAGGCGCCAAAATCGGCGATGCTGCTGATGATACCCTCGATGACATCGCCTTCGTTCAGGGAGTTCAGCAACTCATCCTTCTGCTGGCGACGCCATTCGCGCATGGCGAGACGCTCCGACAGAATCAGACGATTGCGTTTGCGATCGATGTCAATCACCTTAAGCTTCAGCATCTCTCCCAACAAACCTGAGAAGCGCTCCTCGCCGGTCTCATCATCGCTGTGTTGGGGTACGATGCTGGTGAGCTGGCTGGCAGGCACAAAGCCACGCACCTGACCCAGCTTGACTATGACGCCGCCGCGGTTGTACGAATCCACAGGACACTCAAAGATATCCTGAGTTCGCATCAGCTCCTCGGCGCGTTCCCAATCCTTTTCGGCCAGAGCTCTGCTGATACTCAGCAATACGTTGCCATCCCTGTCCTCACGCAAGATGAAGACAGGTACCTCGTCGCCGATGTTCAACGACTCCAGAGCATCGCCAATGCGCTCGAACTCACGGCCGGAGACCACACCCTCGGACTTGAAGCCGATATCGACAAGCACCTCATTCGATCGCTTGTCCACTATGACACCTGTACGAATCTCACCCGTTACCGGCTCTTGAAGAGATTGTTCAATCTCTTCCAGCAGGGCGGCCATCGGATGGTTCGCCATGTCGCCGTTCAGCCAGTCCTCCACATCAGAAGCTGTAGCTCGAACCTCATTCATACAACAATACAATCCTCCGAGAAAAGATTAGACCGAGCCACCACAACGGTGACTTACACACGTACTCCCAAAATACCTACTTCAAATTGCTGTTACGCACCGCCAGCCCACTGGGGAGATCAACCTGGAGCGGGAAGATGCGCTCCGGCCCGTTTCCAGCGCGCCCGTCTTTCCCACAGGGCACACTAGCTGTCTAATAGGGCGACTACCTCTATTTCCACCAGGCCGTTCTTGGGTAGCGCCGCGACCTGCACGGTGCTGCGCGCGGGCGGCGCCTGGTTGAACACTTCGCCATAGATCTCGTTGACCGTGGCAAAATGCCCTAGATCGGCCAAAAAGATCGTTGTCTTGACTACATCATCTACAGTGGCGCCAGCCTCAGCCAGCACTGCTTTCAGGTTAGCCAACGCCTGGCGCGTCTGCGCCTCGATTCCTTGCGGCAACGCACCGGTGGCGGGGTCCATCCCCAGCTGGCCAGACAGAAAGAGAAACTGACCGGCGCGGATGGCCTGCGAATACGGCCCAATCGCTGCAGGCGCGTTGGACGTGCTAATGACTTTTCGTTTGCTCATGGATAGTCGCTGTTGTGTAACGTGCTACAAATGAATAGCGCAGCGAAGCGCAAAAGCGAGGACGATAAATGCGTGGAATCCGATTGTGCCCCCGTGCGGTTCGCAATCAAAACGAAAACCTACTTTCCTCCGGGAATCTAGACTTTGATTGTACTGTCGTTTCTATCCCCAGTCAAGAACGAAAGGGCAGATGTTTGCGCATTATCGCGCTTTCGTAAATATATCGCTTGCTTTCGTAGCCCAGCCACGAGCCACCCGCGGCGCTATTCCGGCACCAACGGTAGGCTGCGCCGCATGATCTCGTAATTCTCCAGCGCCCGGCCTGCCCCCAGTGCCACACATGCAATGGGATTCTCGGCCACATAGGCCGGCACGCCCGTCTCCTGCGTGATGAGTTGGGCCACGTTGCGCAGCTGCGAGCTGCCGCCCGTCAGCACCATCCCCCGGTCAATGATATCAGCCGCCAGTTCAGGCGGCGTCTTCTCCAGGGTGGCGCGTACTGTGCTGACGACTGCCTGCAACGGCTCCTGCAAGGCCTCCGTCACTTCACTACTGCTGATCTGGATAATCTTGGGCAGGCCCGTAACCTGGTCACGGCCGCGCACTTCCATGTAGCGCTCGTCCTCCATGGGCAGCGCGCTGCCGATGCCAATCTTGATCTCTTCGGCCGTCTGTTCACCGATGAGGAGGTTATACTTCTTGCGAATGTAGTTGATGATCGCCTCATCAAAACGGTTGCCGCCGATGCGCACGCTGCTCCACACGACAATGTCATACATGGAGACCACCGCGGCCTCCGTGGTGCCGCCGCCCATGTCCACAACCATGTTGCCGGTAGGCGTGCCAATGGGCAAACCCGCGCCATAGGCCGCGGCCAAGGGTTCCGGTATCAGATACGCGGCGCCAGCGCCCGCCTGCATGGCAGCATCGTGCACCGCACGCTCCTCCACGCTGGTGACACCGCGCGGGGTGCTGATCATCACTCTGGGGCGAAAGAGAGGGCGAAAGAACGGGTTCGGATTGCCAGCGACCGTTTGAATCAGGTAGCGGAGCATCGCCTCCGTCACGACGAAGTCCGCGATCACGCCGTCGCGAATCGGCCGCGCCACCTCGATGCTCTCCGGCGTACGTCCCAGCATATCGTAGGCCTCATGGCCGACCGCCACCATCGTATTGTCGCGCACACGAATAGCCACAACGGACGGCTCGTGAAGAACGATCCCGCGACCTTTTACGTGTACAAGGACGTTGACCGTCCCCAAATCGATGCCGATATGTTTTCCGAACATGTCCGAAGTTCGCTATTCGCTCAGGTGCGACATAAGTCCTTAATCCTAGCCATTATACTTGGTGCGCAAACTCCTCCCAAATTGTCGGGAGGCGATTGGGGTTTGGAGAGAGAGGAGGGATCTACTTCACTTAAGCCCGGACAGGCCGGCCATGCCCTGGAGGAAGCGGCGCTGGACGCTCAGGAAGACAAGGACGACAGGCGCGGCCGCGACGACGGAGCCGGCCATCATGAGCTCGTAGCGCGTGCGGTATTGTTCGATGAACTTCGCCAGCCCGATGGGCAGCGTGCGCAGCGCGTCGCCGGTGGTGACGATCAACATCCAGAGGAACTCGTCCCAGCTGGCCACGAAGACGACGATGGCCAGCGTGATGAGCGCCGGCTGGACCAGGGGCAGCACGATCTGAAAATAGATGCGCAGCTCGCTGGCGCCGTCGATACGGCCAGCGTCGATATAGTCATCGGGCACCGCCAACATGAACTGGCGCATGAGAAAGACGCCAAAGGCGGACATGGCAAAGGGCATAATCAGCCCAGGATAGGTATTCACCCAGCCCAGACTGCGGATAATCAAAAAGAGCGGAATCAGAATGGCCGTAAATGGAATCATGATCGTGGCCAAGACAAAGAGCAGCAGCAACGTTTTGCCCGGGAAATTGAACTTGGCCAGGCTATATCCGACCATGGGCGTGAAGAGCAAATTGAGCAAAACCACGGAGCCCGTTACCAGGATGCTGTTCTTCAAGTAGTTGCCAAAATTGAAGCTGGCAAAGACGTCGACGTAGTTCTGCCAATAGAGCGAAGACGGAAAGAGACGAACCTCGGTCGAGAAGAAATCCTGGGTGCTCATAAAGGAGGACGATACCATGAAGAGGGGAGGTATCGTGATGATAGTTGCGCCCGCCAACAAGGCGAGTTGGCCAAGCACCGATCTGGCTACGCGTGAGGCCTGTTTTGGCATGCGGAACCCTTCCATGACTTCCCCCTATGTACTCAGTCGCTCTGCTGAAAGCGCAAGATGCGAAACTGCACCATGCTAAAGACCAACAAGATCAACAGAAAGATCACCGACGCTGCGCTGGCATACCCCATCTTCAGGAACTGGAACCCGTTCTGAAAAATGAACATTGACAGGACACGCGTGGCCGAGCCCGGTCCGCCATTGGTGAGCAGATACATGGGCGTGAAGACCTTGAACGCTTCGATGATCGAGATCACAACGATATAGAGAAAGACGGGGCGCAGGAGCGGCAGCGTGATATACCACAGCCGCTGCAAAGCTGTTGCGCCGTCCACCTTGGCAGCTTCGAAATAGTCGCCTGGAATCGCACGCAGACCGGCCAGGAAGATGAGCATATAGACCGGCGTGCCCTTCCATATACTTAGAATGATAAGCCCAGGCATAGCGGTCGTCGGGTTGTTCAGCATGCGTACGTCCGTGAAGCCAAGCCAGCGGGCAAATTCGCTAAACAACCCAAAGCTAGGGTTGTACAGGAAGAGCCAGACCAGCGACCATACGGTGAGCGAAATGACCGCCGGCAGATAATAGACCGTCAAATAGCCCTGGCGAAAACGGAAATCCTGATTGAAGATCAGGGCAGCCGTCAAGGCAAGCAGCCAGATCACGATACAGACGCCAAAGGCGTAATAGAAGCTCACCCAAACCGAGTTGCCGAACTCTTTGTCGTTGAATAGATTCAGATAATTCGTCATGCCGATGAAGCGTGGCTCATCCAGCAGACTCCAGCTGAAGAGGCTCACGTAAAAGGTGCGAAACAAGGGGTATACGTAGAAAAAACCAAAGAAAATGAAGGCTGGGGAGGCAAACAATATGCCGAAACGCGTTTTGCGTGCGGCAAGACTTCTGCCCCACAGCGAGGGATATTTACTCTTGACGTGCACTCCTGGCACCTGCACAATTGTCGATTCCGGCATGTCAACCTCTGTTTGATATGGGGTGGACCTGTCCTTCAGCCAGGCCACCCCAATTCACTCTGCTAAGAATGCTCCGTGGCCGCCTACTGCGACACTGCCTGGTCGGCCTGCGCCTGCGCCTCCTGCAACACCGTCATGACATCTTCACCCTGAAGGACGCGATCCTGGGCGCGGGTCCAGATGTCGGACAACTCGAAATATTTCGGCGAGCGGAACTCAAACTTGCCGAAGGGGTAGTCGTCAAAGATCGTCGTGAGGCGCGGGTCGGACTGGGCATAGTACTCCGGCAATATCATGCCTTCGATCTCGCCCTTGCGCGCCTGCACGTAGCCCACCGTATCCCACCATTCCTTCTGTTTGCTGGTCAGCAGGTTGACGAACTCCCAGGCCGCCTTCTGTTTCTCTGGCGAGGATTTTGCGCTCACAAACCACGCCCAGGCGTAGAGCGTCGTGACACGCGCCTGAGCCTCGGCAAATTGGGGCAGCGGCGCCGTGTCCCAGTTCAGGTCGGGGTTCAGGTCGTTGAGCGGCTTGGCAGCCCACGGACCGCCGATAATGATCGAGGCACGGTCATTGGCCAGGTCCTCAAGCAGATTCTGATCCAACGAAGGATCAACCGCGCCCATGGCGCGCAGATCCTGCACATACTGCATCACCTTGACCATGGCGTCCTGCGTGAAGTCCGGCTTGCCTGTCTCCGCGTTGACCAGGTCACCCCCCAGCTGGCGCAGCATGGGCTCCTGGATCAGCACGGTCCAAATTGGCACCTGGAAAGGCCACTCCAGGCCGATACGCACGACCCTGTCCCCATCCTTCTTGGTAAGCTTGGCGGCGATCTCCCCCAGTTCCTCCCAGGTAACAGGTGTATCCTTGGAGAGCGGCTCGATGCCAGCCTCCGCAAAGTCGTCTTTGTCGTAGATCAAGGTGAAGGTGTTGTATTCCGAGATACCACCAGTATACACCTTGCCATCGACCGTGAACGCGTCCAGGGAACCAGGTTCAAAGAGTGCGACAAATTCCTCTTGTGTCTGCACGCCAAAGGCAGCCGGGTCTACAGGCGCGATGATGCCATTATTGGTGAATTGCGGCACCATCCAATCGCCGGCCCAAAACACATCTGGTCCCTGGCCGCCGGCGAAGGCTGTCAACACCTTCTGCTCGTAGTTGTCATGTGGCGCGTTGTCGAAGGTGATCGTGACATTGGGATGCATCGCCTGGAACTCGGCAATGATCGCCTCGTTTACCGGGATCGATTGGGGGTGGTTATGGGTCATGTAGAGCAGCTCGATGGGCGGTTCGCCGGCTGCACCCGTTTCACCCCCAGGCGCAGCTGCCGGCACGGCGCAGGCCGCCAGCACTAGCGCGCCCAGCAACAACAACGACAATGCGCGTAAGATTCGCTTGTTCATGGGTAACCCTCCTAAATGAAATCGGCTGTCAGGCTTGTAACGGTATCCGAACTTTCATGGCTTCGCGCTCGGACGGCGCCACCCAACCGTGGTTACACCCGGTTCGCTTAGTATCGCTATCCGATTTGGGGAGCCTCCGCTGTCGTCCACTCGGTACTTGTGGGCATCACCTCCTTCTTGCCGGGAACCCCTGTCTGGGGATATCGCTCACGCGGGCACACCCTGCACTACGCTGTGATCAGCGGCGGGCAGGTCAATCCAGGTGCCAGCCTGCGCGCGCCCCTGGCTCTCGCCCACGGTATAGGTCGCGTCCACGGGCAAGCGCAGCCGGATCGCAGCAGGCCGGCGTGGCCAGCCGGGATCCATCTGCACCTCTACCCTAAAGGAGCGAGGACTCTCCATGTGGAAGTGCAGCGATACAGGACCAAAACGCGTCGGCGTAGACTCGAGGCTCACTTCACTGCCGGCAAAGACCCACTCCGGCGGCATGCCAGCCAACAGCTCCAGGCTTTCGCCGCGTTCGAAGACAAATAGATGGCGCACCAGACGGATGAACTCGGCCGATGCCCAGTTGTGGGGCATATCTCCAATCAGCTGGCCGTTATGAGAGCTCTTGAACGACTGCTCTTCGCGCCACACCCGCGTCGCGGCGGCGTGGTTGGCAAAGGCGTAGAGATAGTCCACCGCCTTGTCCGGACGCCCCGCATAGAGCCAGACGTGCGCGGCAAAGGAAGCGTGATAATTCCACACAGCCCGGTAGGGCAGCCAGCCCGTCGTCGCTGGTATTCCCTCTTCGTCGTCCACCAGGTCCGTAAGATGAAGCAGATTCTGGACAATCGGGTCGTCCGGTGCGAAGACCTCACCCGGCCAGATGGTCTGGCAAAGCGCCCACGTGGCCGATTCGGGCTGCAGCGTATTTTGCCGTTGCAGCGGCTCTGGGAAATTCGGGATCCAGTGATGGAGCCCGCTGTCGTCGTAGACATGGGGAATGTATGGCGTGCCATCCGGCAGAAGCTGCTGGTGTTGCTCGACATGGGCGCGGAAATCGTCCAGGAGAGACGTATAGGTAGCTCGCAGCCGCGCCGCGTCTTCCTCATATCCCAGCCGCTCCGCCGCATCCAGCGCAGACTTGAGACCGAACAACATCCACACCGGCGTCGTATATTCGCCGCGCATGCCCCCTACGCCGCCGTCACCGAAGGCCGGCGGCAACAGTCCAGCGCCCGGTGCGCCGGCAGGCAATGCTTTCGCTTCGGCGCGCAGCCCTTCGATATATGACACGGCATTGCGGATGGTCGGCCACAGCTCCACCAACTGTTCATCATCGCCCTGCAGCTCTGTCTGCCGCACCAGGGTGGCAATGGAGATACCGGTCTCCTTCGTGTGAAACGGCATTTGGGTGATGGAGCCGTCGGGCCGCACCCGCTTGAGCAACGTGCCGATCCCGCCCTGGGCGTCGTCGCGGTAGCCAAGGTATTGCGCGGCCTCGAGGAAGAAGTGACCGTCCACCACCCATAGACCGCGATAGCAGGTAGGCCCGACCTGGAAGACAGGCAGACCATCCTTGATCTCGCGAGCCTGCAGGATGTTGCGCGCTGCGGCCACCACCATGTCCATGACGGCCGGATCAGGTACGCGCAAGTCCTGTTTGAGCAGCGGGTACTCTCGCCAGAAGCGCTCTGTTTCGGCGAGGGCCTGTTCCGCCCACGCGTAATCAAGGCCGTCAACAGCCTCGTAGTTCAGCGGCAGCATGATGGCGCCGCGCAAGCTTTCGCCGGCCGGCACGATCTGTGGCTGGGTGCCCACACTGCCGCAGGGGCGAAATCCGGTCGGATGGACATGAACCAGCCGTTGCGGTGACGAAACCAGCACAACGTTGCCGGGGGCTGGCACATTTTCGTCCTCGACGTGATACTCGCTGATGGCTTGCCAGAACGTTGGCGGCTGGAATTTGTCGCCAGGTACTGCGAAGAGCGTACGCGCGGGCGCAATGGAGCGCCCTGTAAATACAATACCCTGTTCATACAGGTCGATATGCAGACCGGTGAGCAGCTCGTCCACCTGGTCGCCGACCTTGATCTCCCACAGCACAACGTCCGTGCGCCGGCCAGCTGCATCCAGATGCGCGAAGGCGCGCAGCTCGAGCACGGCCGTGGGATAGGTAAGGGTCGTGATTACGACCGGCACCCTGGCGCTCTCTGTTCTCTGCTCAACATGCAGCGGCTTGTCCGCGGAAATCAGGCTGAACTCGATCACGCGGCGAAAACGCCAGCTGAAATAGATCAGCTGCTCAAACCCATAAAGCAGTGCGCCATCCTCGCGCACAAGCGACTTGAACGGATCATCGGGGAAACAGATGTTGGTCCAGGTATTGGGTGGAGCGAATCGAAAATCTATGGATCGTTGGGCGGGCATGGATGCGTTCCTTGGTTTGCAAACAGAGAATTCAAACTTCAATCTGTAGATAAGCGCTCGTCTACCGTTTCTTTACAATGTCACTGACACGCTGAACTGGGGCAGCGCTCGCAGCTTGAGCTCATAGTGATTGGAGCTGATGATCTGCCCCTCGTGCAGGAGCGTTAGCTCCAGCCGGTACTCACCGCTCTCGGGCAGGTCTGCCAGATCCAGGCGCGGAGCCTGGGGCAGGACCGCGTCGGCAGGCACGTCGAACGGCTCGGTTGACTGCCATTCTTGCCGCCACTGGTCGCCCGTAAGTGTGACCGTGTAGGTACAACCAGAAAGGGTCTCCTTCCGATCGTTGACAACCCAGGGGACGATCGTCAGCGGGCGCTTATGGCTTGCCGGGTCATCGCCGGTGCTGAAGGTCGTGCGCTGCTGGTTCCAGCCAATCAACACGGGCTGGTAGACCTGCTGCAAGGTGTAATAGGCCAGCTTGGGCGTGCGGTCATATTCCACGATCGACCAGGTCACGGAAGGCCAACAGTCCATGAACATGAACTGGAACATACCGCCGAGCCGGGCATACTTGGCCTGGCGGTAGTGTTCGATGGCAAACTTCAGCACCTCGGCCTGATACGCCTGCGAATGGCTGACGAACTCTTCCCAGCTGTCACCGAGGGGAACCTGCGCCACGTTAAAGGTCTGATCGTACTGGAAATCGTGATAGGCCAGTTTCGCCCAGTCGGGCGGCCACTGGTCACCGCCCATCCTGCGCGCTTCCTCCACGCGCGGCAAAGCCTGCGCGCCAAACTCGGTGAGGATCGGCGTGCCGGGCAAAGTCAGGTAATCGCGATAGTCGCCGTAGTACCAGCCGCCATAGAAATGCTCGGAGAACTCCGATGTGGGCCGAATAAAGCGGGTCGTGTCCTCCTCGGCGACCGCATCGCCGAGCACCGGGTCCATGATGAACTTGTTGTGAAAGGTGGATTCGTTCTGGCAACACCAGACCGCGATGCTCGGATGGTGGGCCAACAGGCGTACCATCTCCTTGATCTGGGAGACCGCCTCCTGCACGACGGCCTGGTCTGGGGCGTAGCCCCACTGTAAGGCGAAATCCTGCCAGATCAGGATGCCGGCCCGGTCACACGCCGTGTAGAACTCGTCACGGTTGACGTGCACGCAGACACGCACAGCATTGATATGGGCCGCCAGCAGCATGTCCATATCTTTCTGGATCATGGCGGCGTCATATTCACCCAGCCACAAGGTCGGCACCACATTGGTACCGCGCAAGAACAGGCGCTCGCGGTTCAGCCGCCATTCGCCCGTCTCAGCGTCAAGCTGTACCTCGCGCAGGCCGATCTCGAAGCTGCGAACGTCGCTCTCCTGGTCATCGTGGTGCAGGCGAACCGTGCACTGCTCCAGGTGGGGCTCGCCACGATCCCAGGTCCACCAGAGGCGCGGCTCTGCCACCGCGACAACCAGCGTATGGCGCTGGCCCGGCTGCGTGACCGTGACGCGGCGGGCAGCAGAGCCGCTGTCGCCGATCTGGGCTTCCAACGTATATTCGCCTGGCGGCGCATAAATTTCCACATCGATAGAGACCATCGCCTGAAAGGGCGCGCCGGCGTCGACATGTGTGCCGACACCATAGCCGGGCGGCGCGCTGCGCGGGACCAGGCGCGTGGCTGTGCGCACGTGGCCCAGGTACGCCGCGGGACGGGTCTCCAGGTAGACAGAATGCCAGATGCCGCCACAGTTCTTCTCTTGCCCTGTCTGCAGATCCCAGCTTCCTGGCCGGCAATCCCAATGGTTGAGGATGCCCTTGATCAGGTATTTGGCGTCGGGCCACACGGAGCCCGGCTCTTCCAGGGGGTCGGTTACATCGACCACCAGCTCGTTCTCGCCTTCACGTATGGCATGCGACACATCGAAGCCAAAGGGTGCGAAGTACCCGGCATGGTCGCCGAGCAGCACGCCGTTGAGCCAGACCCGGGCGAAATAATCGACGCCCTGAAAGACCAGCCAGACACTCTCTTCGCCCGGGTGGAGCCCGTCGAAGTCGAAGGAGCGGGTGAAACGGACGCGGCCCTGGAAGTTGTCAAGGCCGCCGAGCTGCCAATTGCAGGGAATGTGCATCTCGCCGCCGGGGGGCAGCGCTTCTGTTGTCTCAACCAGCACAGCGCCAGGCTGCAAAACGACCCGCGCCTGCGGTGCATAGCGCCACGTGCCGTCCAGAGAGTGCCGTCGCCTACTCATACCTTTGACCTCGCTTTTCCTTCTTTTCCTTGCCAGTTTTTTGGTCTGCCGTACTTTTGCGGTGGTTTGGGTTCAGGCGCCTGACCTGGTCGTCGCTTTGCCAGCGCTCGCTATCACCCGCTCATCCCTCACGCCACTACGCCCTCGACCCACTGCTCTCGGGGCTTGACAAAGCTCTTGATCACCTGGACCGGCGCGCCGTCTTCGCTAATGAGCCGGAAGCGCTCCGCCGCGGCTGGCACCACAAAGGTCTCAGCATAGGCAAAACGCTGGCGCAGCCCGCCGGCCGTTTCCAGCACGACCGCCTGCCCCTCCACCAGACTCATGACCTGGCACGAGCCATTGGTCGCCACATCGACCTGGGTGCTGAAGGCGTAGCGCTGCACATCGTAGAAATGATGGCGATGCGTCGGCAGGTGGATAAGCTCCCAGCCGGCGCCTCGACCGATAACCTTGGGCTGCGCGATAAGCTCCCCTGGCACCGCCGCGCCCTTGCGCTCGAAATAGAGATTCTCAAACGCGCGCTCGATATTGAGCGGCCGCGGCTGGCCGTCCAGATCCAGGCGCATCCAGTCATACATCTTGAAGGTGAAAATGTATGGCGTGGCGCTGATCTCCAGCACCATGTTGTTGACGCCCGAGCAATGGATGGTGCCATTGGGAATCAGGAGCAGATCGTGCTTGCGGACCGGATGGGACTGTACAAAACGGCCGGCATCCAGTGGGCTGGCTTCCCGGAAGCTCCGTTCGAGCGCCTGGCGAAAATCCCGGGCTACGATGTCCTCCTGGAAGCCAAGGTAGCAGCGCGCGCCAGGCTCGCAGTCGAGGATATAGTAGGTCTCATCCTGGGTGAACAGCTCGCCAAAATAGCGCCGGATATAATCGGGGCGGGGATGGCACTGTACCGAGAGGTTGCCGCCGTCAAAGGTGTCGAGAAAGTCAAAGCGGATCGGAAATTCATAGCCAAAGGCCGCAGCGCCGTCGCCCACAATGTCAGCTGGGTTCCGGTACATGAGGAAATCGAACGAGAGCTCGAGCAGCCAGCCGTCACTCTCGAAGACAAGGCCGTTTTCCGGCACGATCAGCTCGAACGACCAGGCGTAGTTTGGCACATCCGTCGATAGGCCCGGCACCTGCTTGCGGATCCACTGGCCACCCCAAGGTCCGGGTTCGAACCAGGGGCGCACACGGAAGTAGTTGTTGGCCATCTGGTCGAAACCGCGGCGCAGATCCGCACCCCGGCCAACGGTGATTTCCTCCGGCCGCTGGCTGTCCACGAACCAGTCGATACGTGAGTAAAGGTCACATTTGTGCCGGTTGGCCACGACCCAATCTACGAAGTAACTGCGCTTGTAGGCCGGCTTGGGCGGCAACGGTGCGCGGGCGCCGAGACAGGTTACGCTCCCCGCGCGCTGGCGGAACTGGATCTCGTTCTTGGGCACGTCCACATAGACCAACGTACCCGCCCAGCCAGCCAGCGCCGCGCCGCAGCCGTAGAGCACCGTGAGATCGGCGTCCGCTGCCGGCTGGAGCACGGCCAGCACGGACGGATCGAACAGGTCAAGTAGCTCGCCTGGATAACGAAAACCAAAGATGGGATCATCGCCGCCCAAGTAGGGCGCGATCAGGCGGTCAATCTCCGCCTCGGGCTTCAGCGCCAGGTCAACGTTGATCCAATGTGTGCGCACCCCCAGTTTATAGAGGGCGGCGTGCAGGCGCTCTTGGAAGTCCTGCCACAATACGCCAGGAAAGCCGTCGATAGTCACCTGGCGAGCGCGGGCCAGCAGCAGGGCTAGGGCGTCGAAGCCGCCTTCGATCGCGCCCGCACCCAGGGAGAAGCTGGGGTAAATATCGTACTGGCCGGGCGCCGCGCTTTGCCGCCGGCCAGGCATGAGATGTTGTGTCGTCTTGCGCCAGGGAGTGGGTAAGCTCATGGGGGAGTCCTGTCAGTCACCTTTTTCGGGACGGGCATAGTCATCCTGGTAGCGCGCAATGTCCGCCTGCTGCCAGTTACCAAAGGCAACCTCAAGCACGCGTACCCTTGCACCCAGGCTGGCCAATCGATGGCGAGCCTGGGCCGGAATCCAGATCTCGTCGCCGGCGGCCGGATGCAGGATCTCGTCATTCACCTGCACCTCACACCCGTCATCGAGGACGATCCACAGCTCGGCGCGGCCTGTGTGCGACTGTAGACTGAGCCGCTGCCCAGGCTCCACGGTCATAAGACTGACCGTCACCTCTTCGTTGAACGCGTATTGCCTGAACGAGCCCCAGGGCCGGGTCACCAGATCGACGGCAGGCTTTTCCGCGGGAATTGGCTTGGTGGCGTAACTGGTCATCGCTGCAGCCCCTCCATCTGTTTGAGGTACTCTTGGCGTTCCATGACCCTGGGCTTACCATCTGCTTCAACGACGACCAGCCGGAAGTTGCGCCTGGCCACCGAGCCATAATCGTGGCCCGCTGCGCTGGAGAGGACCCCCCAGTACACCAACGGTTCGTGGCCAATGTTGATGGTGCGGTGCGCGGTGTGGCCGGGCACGTAGACCGTGCTGTTGGCCTCCAGCGCGACCGCATTGGATTCGCCGGTGCGCTCATTCTCCAGCACCATCATGCCGCGTCCGCGCAGACCGATATAGAGCTCCGCGGCTGGACGCCAGGCGTGGAAATGTCCTTTGGTCATGAAGTATTCGTCGCCGACCTTGCCCGGCATGAGAATACCCAGCCCATAATGGAGGTCACCCTCACCCACGTGATCTTCGATATTGGTCACGCGATACAGCAAAGGGTCAGAGTGCGCCAACAGCTGCGCATAGGCCTCTGTATCACAAAAAGCACCGCGCAGATCGCTGAGATGGCGCACCACTGCGCCATGCCCGGCAATCTCGCCGCTGGACGGGTCGAAGCGAATCTATCCAAACATACGGGTCCCCTCATGCGACTGCCTCCCCGGACAACAGGGGGGTCAGGCGCGAGTTGTCCGCGGAAAGCGATATAATTAGTTTTAAAAAGATTGTTTATGATGGCACGTGCACATTATAGAACACAATTTTACCGCAGTCAAGCCCAAAAACCGCGGTTTATAACATATCATAGCAGTGTTAGAAAAGGGCGTCCCCCAATGTGCTGGCCGGCCCGCCAACGCGGCACGGAGCGTGGAGACCGTACCATGCAATCTGAACTGGACGCTATGGAAAAAGTGAAGCGGCTCATCACCGCCATTTACCACGCGGAGCAGGGCACGACGCCTTTCGCTTGCCCGCATACGTAATACCCAACGATGCGCGTCATTGACATAGAACACCAGAAATGTTATATTGTGTTAACTTCAACGCATCGATGACGCTGCCAGCGCACGCGCAGGAGGATACGAATGGCTTCGCCGCGTACCCCGAATACGAAACTCATGACCGAATTACGGCGTAACAAGATCGTTGAGTTCGTCAACGAGAACGGTTCGGTCACGACAGAGGAGATGGTCAAAGAGTTCGGTGTATCGCTCATGACGGTGTGGCGCGACCTCACTGCCCTGGAAGAAAGCGGCCAGGTGCGCAAGATTCGCGGCGGCGCGGTGCGCGTCGACAACCGCACCGATCAAGAACCCCTCTACACCAGCAAACAAGTGATCAACCGGGAGCGCAAGGAAGCCATCGCACGCTTTGCCGCCGAAGAGTTCGTGCATGACGGCGACATCATCTTTATGGAGGCCGGCACCACGGTTGCTGCCATGGCCAGACACCTGCGCCGCTACCGGCAGCTCACCGTGATCGGCAACGGCCTGGGCACCATGAACGAGCTGGCGCGGCTGGTGCCTGACCTGACTGTCTACTGCTGCGGCGGCATGCTGCGGGAAGTAGCCAATACCTTCGTTGGCCCCCAAGCCGAGGAATACTTCCGTCACGTCAATGCCAACACCTGTTTCCTGAGCGCCACGGGCATCAACCTTCCGGAAGGCATCACCGATGTGAGCCTGCTGGAGATTCAAGTCAAACGGGCCATGGCCGGCAACGCCAGCCAGGTCGTCGTGCTCATGGACAGCACGAAGTTTGGCGTGAAATCGTTCTCCCGTGTTTTGGAGCTATCCCAGGTTCACGCGCTGATCACGGATGAAGGCGCGCCGCCCCGGACAGTCGAACAGCTGCGCGCCGCGGGCGTGCAGGTTCATGTGGTACCTCTGGCGCAAAGCTAGTGATCCCGCGCAGCGTGACTTTGTGGCAACACCCCTGGTCGTTCTTCATCTGGCCAAAGCGATTGAATTCGCGACTACGGCCCAGCGTGCGCGCGTAGTAACGAATTCATTCGTCGTTCGCCTGCCCAGGGCGATTGAATTCGCGACTACGGTCCAGCGTGCACGCGTAGTAACGAATTTATTCGTGGTTCACCTGATCCAGGGCGATTGAAATCGCGACTACGGTCCAGCGCGAGCGCGTAGTAACGAATTCATTCGTGGTTCGCCTGCCCAGGGCGATTGAAATCGCGACTACGGTCACTTTGCTGTCTGGCGAATGACGGACCAAGAGCGCATTGCGCAGGTTATTGTGCGATCCCAACACACACCAATAAAAAAGCGGGCCCCGTCTCTGGAAGACCGGGACCCGCTAAGGGGAGATCCTGGTAGAAGTGATCTATCCCTGCTGCGTAGTTTCTTCGTATGCAAGCCCCTCGCTGCGGCGCCGTCCCTGATGGCGCCGCGCCACCTTCAGACGGAGGGAGCTGCGGCGCAGCGCAGCCATAATCTCGGGTAGCTGCTGCGGTGGCGGGTTGTCGGCCAGCAACCGTTCGGCACGGGTGCGCGCCGCTTCGGCCCGTTCCGCATCGATCTCCTCAGATGGCTCGGCCGTATCAGCCAGGATCGTAACCTTGTCCGGGCGTACCTCGACTACACCGCCGCTGACCGCGAGGAACTCGTTGCCCTCGGCCCGGTGCAGAATGATCTCGCCGATATCCAGCGTGGTCAACAGGGGCGCATGGCCGTGCAGCACGCCCATCTGGCCGTTGGTGCCAGGCAGGGTCACCATATCAACCTCACCGCTGAACAGTAGCTTCTCCGGCGTCACTATATCGACAGCAATTGCCATACTAAACTCCCTTGGTCACACTCTGCGGTGCGCGATTCAGGACACAGAGCCCCAAACCGCGACCTGGGAACGTGAGGATCCCCACACCTTAGCTGGAGCGAAGCTGCTCAGCGCTCTGGACAGCCTCTTCGATCGTGCCCACCATGTAGAAAGCCTGCTCGGGCAGATCGTCATGCTTGCCATCGAGAATCTCGCGGAAGCCGCGCACGGTGTCCTCGATCTTGACGTAGCGACCATCGCGGCCCGTGAACTGGGCGGCCACGTACATGGGCTGGGTCAGGAAGCGCTGAATCTTGCGCGCACGTGCTACTACCAGTTTATCATCTTCGCTGAGCTCTTCAACACCCAGAATCGCGATGATGTCCTGGAGGTCCTTGTAACGCTGGAGCGTCTGCTGCACCTGGCGGGCCACATTGTAGTGCTCCTCGCCCACAATCAGCGGGTCGAGAATACGGCTCGTGGAGCCCAGCGGATCCACAGCCGGGAAGAGACCCTGGTCAGCCAGCGAGCGCTGCAGCGTAATCGTCGCATCCAGGTGGGCGAAGGTCGTCGCGGGCGCCGGGTCCGTATAGTCGTCGGCGGGCACATAGACCGCCTGCATGGAGGTAATGGAACCCTTCTTGGTGGATGTGATGCGCTCTTGCAGGTCACCCATGTCAGTGCCCAGGGTCGGCGCGTAACCGACCGCGCTGGGCAAGCGGCCCAACAATGACGAGACCTCAGAACCGGCCTGGACGAAACGGAAGATGTTGTCGATAAAGAGCAGCACATCGCGGCCCTCATCGCGGAAATATTCCGCCATGGTCACACCGGTAAGCCCCACGCGCAGCCGCGCGCCCGGCGGCTCGTTCATCTGGCCAAAGACCATGACCGTGGACTGAATAACGCCCGACTCAATCATCTCGCGCATGAGGTCATTGCCCTCACGGCTGCGCTCGCCCACACCGGCAAAGACGGAATAGCCCGAATGGAACTCGGCCACGTTATGGATGAGCTCCTGAATCACCACCGTCTTGCCCACACCCGCACCGCCGAAGATGCCAGTCTTACCACCGCGGGTAAAGGGAGCAATGAGATCGATGACCTTCACGCCGGTCTCAAACATCTCAGCCGCCGTGCTCTGCTCCGCAAAGGGAGGGGCAGGCCGGTGGATGGGATAGCGTGTTTCAGCTTCTACTGTGCCCTTACCGTCGATAGGCATGCCCACGACGTTGAACAGGCGGCCCAAGGTGTTTGGACCCACGGGCACCGTAATGGGCTGGCCATCGGAGATGCCCGTCATGCCACGGCGCACGCCATCGGTGCTGCCCATGGCCACGGCACGCACGACGTTGTTGCCAATTTGCTGCTCGACTTCCAGCGTCAACAGCGAGCCATCTTCCATCTCGATCTTGATGGCGTCATAGATCTCGGGCAGGTGGCCATCAGAAAAGACCACGTCCACGACCGGCCCGATTACACTTTGTACTGTACCAACCATTTGCTCAGGCACAGAGGACCTCCTCGGTTATAATCCAAATCTTACGCAGCACTCGCTTGCTCCAGTGCTGCCGCGCCGCCCACAATGTCCATCAGCTCGCTGGTGATGGTGGACTGGCGCGCCTTGTTGTAGGTCAGGGTCAGGTCATCGATCAGCTCATCCGCGGCGTCGGTGGCATTGCGCATGGCTACCATGCGGGCAGAGTGCTCGCTGGCCAAAGACTCATAGACGGCCTGCAGCACTTGAACCTCCGTAAAGCCATACAGCACGCGGCTGAGCACCGCTTCGGGCGATGGCTCGAAGATATACTCGGGCGCCATATTGACCGAAGGCTCAGCGGGCTTTACTGGCAGCAGGGGGAAAACGATGGGCTCCTGGCGGATTGTGTTGATGAAGTCCGTATAAACCATAAAGACTTCGTCAGTGTAGCCAGCCAGGAAATCATCGATCAGCACGCGGACGATGGGCCCAATGTGATAGGTTGTCGGATTGTCGGGAATGCCGCTAAATTCGGCCCGTACCGCCGGGTCGTAGCGCAGCAGCCATTCACGGCCCTTGCGACCTACCACCACCACAGTAACCTCCGCGCCTTCCTTGCGCTTCTCGCGCATGAGTTGGGCGCAGCGGCGTATGACATTGGCGTTGAAGCCGCCGGCGAGCCCGCGGTCACCCGTGACCAACAGAATGCCGGCCCGTTTGACCGGTCGCTGGTGGATCAACGGATTGAGCTCGTGCTCGGCGCTCGTCAGGCGGGCGATATAGGACAGCACCTCGCGCGCGTGCCGGGCATAGGGCCGCGTCGCCAGCACCTGCTGTTGGGCTTTGCGCATCTTGGCCGCAGAAACGGCCTCCATGGCTTTGGTTACCTGCGCAATATTCTTGACGGAACGGATACGGCGCCGGATTTCTCGCGTTAAGTTTGCCAAGGTATCTATTCCCCTCCGGTTCTATGAGGGGGTGGCTGGGTGGAACGGGATGGCGTGCTCTCAAGCGTAGCCGCAGCGTACGCCTGTTCAACAACGCCGGTCCCGGTCACCCGGCCACCTTGTCATCTCACTGAGGCGGTTGCCACGACTGGTTGAAATCGTCGATGGCAACGCCGAGTGCATCAATAATCTCAGGCTGCAGATCCTTGGTGCGCAGGATTGACTGGCCGATCTCCGGATGGTTGGCGTCCATATAGGCATGCATGTCGGCTTCCCACCGTTTCACCTGCGCCACCGGTACCTTGTCCAGCTTGCCCGCGCCCGCGGCCCAGAGGCTCATGACCTGTTTGTCCAGGGACATGGGCTGGTATTGGGGCTGCTTGGTAAGCTCGGTCAGGCGACGGCCCCGGTCGAGCTGGCGCTGCGTGGCCGGGTCCAGGTCGGATCCGAACTGGGCAAACGCGGCCAGCTCACGGTACTGGCTCAGCTCCAGCTTGAGGCGGCCTGCCACCTTCTTCATCGCCTTGGTCTGGGCCGCGCCACCGACGCGGCTCACAGAAATACCGACGTTCAGCGCGGGCCGGATACCGGCGTAGAAGAGATCGGCTTCGAGGAAAATCTGGCCGTCGGTAATGGAAATGACGTTGGTCGGAATGTAGGCCGACACGTCACCGGCCTGAGTTTCAATAATGGGCAAGGCTGTCAGGCTACCGCCCCCTTCCTCGTCTGCCAGGCGCGCCGCTCGCTCGAGCAGACGGCTGTGCAGATAGAAGACGTCACCCGGATAGGCCTCACGGCCCGGCGGGCGTCGTAGCAGCAGCGACACCTGGCGATAGGCCTGGGCGTGCTTGGAGAGATCGTCGTAGACAATCAACGCGTCCTTGCCCTGTTCCATGAACTCTTCGCCCATGGCGCAGCCGGCAAAGGGGGCAAGGTATTGCAGCGCGGCGGGATCGGAGGCAGCGGCGCTCACGACGATCGTGTAGTCCATCGCGCCGTGCTTTTCCAGGATGCCCACAACCTGGGCAACGGTGGACTGCTTCTGGCCGATGGCCACATAGATGCAGATCAGATCCTTGCCCTTCTGGTTGATGATCGTATCGATGGCAATGGCCGATTTCCCGGTTTGGCGGTCGCCAATGATGAGCTCGCGCTGGCCGCGGCCAATGGGAATCAGGGCATCGATCGCCGTGATACCTGAGGACACCGGCGTATCCACCGGCTGCCGCTTGATAACGCCCGGCGCAATGCGCTCCACCGGCCGGAAGTTGGTGGTCTCAATGGGGCCCTTGCCGTCAATGGGCTGGCCCACGGCGTTGACCACACGACCGATAAGGGCGTCACCTACGGGCACCGACGCAATACGGCCCGTGCGGCGTACGAGATCACCTTCCTCGATACGCTGGTATTCACCCATAATGATGATACCGACGTTGTCCGCGGTCAGGTTCAGGGCAATGCCCAGCACGCCGGTCTTGGCGAACTCCACCAGCTCGCTGGCCATCACGTTGGTCAGACCCGAAGCCAGCGCAATACCGTCGCCGACTTCGAAGACCTCGCCAACGTCGATCTGGCTAGGGGCAGGCTGGTAATTGAGAATTTGCTGTTTCAGCAACGCTGTGATGTCGTCTGTACGCACAGCCATTGTGATTGTTCCTCCTGCTCACGTGATACGTGATAGATGATGCGTGGTGCGTGAAATTCGTGGGCTCGCGAGTCCGTTCACAATGCACGTATCACGAATCACGAACCGCGGCTGCCCAAGCGCCGTTATCGAACTACCGAAGCAATCGACTCGCGCAAAGTCGCTAGCCGGGTGGCGACGGAGTTGTCGGTCAGGCGATCCCCTACCCGCACGCGCAAGCCACCCAGGAGCGACGGGTCCACATGAAAGCTGAACGTGAGCCCTTCGCCATGTTCGGCAATCAGGCGCTGGCGGATCTGCTCCTGCTCTTTCTCCGTCAGCTCGATGGCGCTGGTGATCTCAGCCTTGAGCGCCAGAGCCTGGCCGGTAGCCAGCTGGCCAATCCGGCCAGCTACATCGCCAATCAGCCCCTGATCCCCGGCCTCGACCATCACCTTGAGCAGGTTCAGCACCTCGGCCGGAAAATCCTTGGGCAGGGCTTTATCCAGCGCAGCCGCTTTATCAGCGCCGCTTTTGCTGCCGTCCTCCAACAGGGCGGCGAGTTTCTTATCGCCCAACGCCTGCGCGGCGTTCTCCAAGGCCCGATTCCACAACTCCAATTGGGCCATCCAGAGTGCGCGCGCGTAACGATTCACCCGCTCTTGTTTGGTGCTCATTTGCCTTTGCTCCCGGCCTCAGCCAGAAACTCGGCCACGAAGCGCTGCTGTTCGGTCTTATTGGCCAGTTCACGGCCCAGCAGCTTTTCGGTGGCCAAAATGGCCAGCTCGGCGATCTGCTTGTTGGCGTCAGCCAGCGCCAGCTCCGCTTGCTTCTCGGCTTCCACCTGGGCCTTCATACGGATTTCCGTGGCCTCCACATCGGCCCGGCTGCGCACTTCCTGCGCAATCTTCTCCGCGTCACGTGTGGCCTGGGCACGGATCTCCTGGGCCTCGCGGCGCGCCTGTTC
>JACFMY010000685.1 GCA_019455155.1 Caldilineaceae bacterium | reverse complement strand
CTTGGGGCCAGGAAAGAGATCGGTCACCGCCGACACAGGGCAGTAACTTGTACAGATATTGCATTTGATACACTCGTCGAGCGAAAGATCGACAGAGTGCCAGGAGATTGGGGCCATAGTAACCTTCACCCTATTACGGTGTTACGGCTAACTTTTTCTGTTCGGTGGCGATCCAGGTCGCGGCCGCATAGCCGGTGGCCAGCGCAATGCCCTCGAGCGCCCGTTCCTGAATCGCGTCGGCATGGGCCAGCGCGCCGCCCGCCGCCCATACATTGGCCATGATGCGCGCGCCGTGGGCGGTGATGGGCCGGAACTGATTGTCCACCGGTACGCCCCCGTGGAATGCCGGCTGTCCTGCAGGGTCCAGAAAGCGGGGGCGGAACCACTGGCTGCGATCCTCTGGAACGGTCAACGGCACGTGGAAGACTGTCTCCCAGAAGCGCCCGTTGTGGTCGCTTGTGAAGCCGCCACCCAGCACCCCTCCCGTCGCCAGGAGGTAATTGGTAGCGCGGTGCTTCAAGGGCCGGGCGCTCGTAGCTGTCTCCACCCACGCTACCCGACCCTCCTCCAGGTGGCTGCCAATTGCTTCCATCCCCACCTCGACGCGCACGCCTTGGGCCGCCAGATGGCGGCGGAACGCATTGGTCAGGCGAATTCCCGGCACACTGGGAGGCAACGTCGGGATCTCGAAGATGGGTGCGGCCAGCTCGCGAGCAAGTGTTGCCATGACCGTGCCATGCTCGTGCAGGCCCAGGATCGCCGGCAGACCCACCCGCTCCCCTTCCTTGACGACCAGCTTCAGGGCCGCTAGCAGGCGCTGAAGCGTTTCTGGTTCGTCCAGAAGCGTGGCTAGCTGGATCGTGTTGCGGTCCCGGCATTCGGTCAGTACAGTCAGGGGCAGGAATGCCGCGCGTGCTGCATGCCCCTGTAGTTTCAGGTTATGAGCAATGAGCTGGGGAAAGAAATCACGCAGGCCACGAAAACTGACAATGACCATCGGCTCGTTTCGATCCAGGTCGCCTGCGCGCTGGGCGGCTGGAGCCAGGAGGGTGGGCCGGGTCGCACCGATGGGAGAAGGTAAGCGCAGGTTTGTGCTGTTCTCATTGCCAGTGTAGGGTAACCCGAGCTCCGCGGTCAGTTGCTCAAACCACTTCACGGCTGCCCGCACTGTCTCCACGCCGGCCACCTGGTACGGATGGTCCGCCGGAAGCGCCTCCAACGCCGTCCAGGGCTGCACCGCGACCGCGTCCTGCCCAGGCGGGTAGCCCAACAGGTCGACCGTGCCCGCGCTCCAATGGAGTGCGCCCATTCCCTTGGCGATTACTTTGACGCGCAGGCCGGCCTGGGCTGCCCGCAGTGCAGCTGTCAACCCGGCTAACCCCGCGCCGATCACGAGTAGATCGGTCATCGCTCACGATCCTTCCGCTGCCGGGCCAGATGCGCCCGGCGTGGTGTCAAATTCCCAAAATGTGGACAGAGGGCTCTGCTCGTTGTCCTCAGGAAGATGGTCCGCGTTCATGATGCCCAGATAAATGAGCTCGTCGAGGCGTTCCTGCTTCAGCTGCTGTCCCCACAGGATCGGCGTAAGGCCACGCCATCGTTCCTGCAGGAAGTCACGCAAGAGCAGATTGGGATTGCTCTGGGGAGGACGTTGTGGCGCTGGTTTCGGTGGCAAGTTGGCCGCGTGGTGGGCGGGCGATTGCATATAGGCCACCTCCCAAGGAGATTCGCTCTGGTCGTGACTGGCTGCAGCCGTCTCGCCACGCGCCATGAGCTGCATCTCGTGGAGAATGCCGGCCGCGCGGTAGGTGCAAAAGCCTCCCTGGCACGGTCCCATACCGAGCCGCACATCGCGGCGCAGGTCATCCAACGTGACAGTGGGATTCTGCACCGCAGCCTGCTCGAGCATGGTGCGGGTAACTAGCTCGCATTCACAGACCAGCTCTCCCTGAAGCCGGTGCTCTTCTACCTCGTGTAGCCGGTGGCCAAGCCAGTAGTGGCCCTGGTCGATGCCGGGCACTTGCGTGCCGGCCGTACGGCACGGGCGCTCCACGCCCAGCTGCTCGCACGCTTTGTTCATTGTGGTCTCGGCCATCAGGCGAAAGGTGGTCCATTTCCCGCCTGTAATGGTGAGGAAGCCAGCCACACCATCGCGCTGTTGGTGGTCTAGAAGCGCCAGGGCGCGCGTTGCATCACGGCTGTCGCCTGCAAAGCCTTCCTGGTAGAGCGGGCGTACCCCTGCCCAAGCGCGCAACACGCGGGCTCGGCTGATGCCTGGCACCAGCTTCTCCCCCTCCTCCAACATGAGCTGGACTTCCCATGGCTCGATGCGC
>JACFMY010000684.1 GCA_019455155.1 Caldilineaceae bacterium | reverse complement strand
GAGCTGCCCGAAGAAGGATAAGCGTCACCCAAGGCAGTTGGCTGAGAGGGGCTCTAGGCATCAGCACGGCCACGATCGAGGTGTAAATTCGGAAGGGAGCGGCTGCTTGCCGATGCGGGTTAGGCTGCTTAGCGTGGAAAAGAGAAAGGCGGCGAACAGTTGTGCTCGCCGCCTTTTGAATTGGTCCTAGCCTGGCTGTGGGCACGCGGAGTGCTGCCCAGCACTCCGGCACAGGGTCCGCTAGTACTGCAAGATCCAGCGTCCTGAGCCGTCAGGATCCGGCACGAAATAGAGCCAAAGCTCCCGCAGCTGGTTCTTATCAATGAAGAAATCCGCGTTGCCTGACAACCCGTTCCAGGGCGTGCTGGTTGTGAAGGCGATCTGTCCGGGGTAGACCAGGATGGAGATGAAGTCACCCGGTTGCAGATCCCATTCGCCGCTGAGGTTGTCTGTCTCGACACGGAACTTCTGATCCAACGTAAAGCGCACTTCGAAGTCAAAGCCGTTGTGGATCACGATGCGTGCTAGCCCTTCAGGAATTGGCTCGGTGGTGGGCTCTGTTGGCGCGGGCTCAGCCTCTCCGCCTTCGGTCCCTTCCTCCGCCGGCGCTGCTTCGGCTGGCGCGGGCTCGGCCACCGTCTCCGCCGCCGGCGCGGGTGCAGGTTGCGGCGTCGCAGTGGGAGCAGGTGCATCGACCACGGGCGCCGGCGTTGGCGTAGGTAGGGGCGCGGCGGCGCCTTCGGGCACGGGCAGTGAGGCCAGGTCGCCCTCGCACGCAATGAAGTCAGGGTTGGCCGTAATCCAGCCGTCGCGGGCAACTCGTTCTGTCACCTGTAGCCACTGCCGTGTGGCATCAAAGCCCGTAACGATCACGGAGCCAGGTTCCGTTTCTGTGCCCCGGATCTTGGCAATCACGGCAAATTCCAGGCCGGGCCCGCCCCGCACATTCAGCGTTGGCACCTTGATCCTGCAAAAGGCTTGTGGCGGCTGGTCTACTGTCTCGCCGCTGCTGTTGACAATACCTTCCAAAGCCAGATTGACCAACACCGTATTGTTGGGGCCAACAGTCTCTGTGCGGACGAGGCCATAATAGAATGCCGGTTCCACACCCCGCGGCGCCCATTCACAGACTTCCTGCTCGCCGGCAACGATGCAGTTACGCACCTGAACAATGACGGGCGCGCCCGGGTCCACACTGAATTCCTGCACCGATGAAGTCGGGATCTCAAACATTTCATTGTTGACGATCACAGATTCTCGCTCGCCAGTGCGGTTCTGAATCCAGATCTGGTTAGCTGGCGGCGCGCCTGCGGCGCGCAGGCTCAGCGCCACAAGCTGTCCGGCCGCGGGGCCGGAGATAACCTCATAGAAGCCGTCCTGGGTCAACAGATAGGGATCCCAGAAACAGCCGGCGTCGGTGTCAGACTTCGTGGCTTCACAGTTGAACAGGTTCAGCACAGCCGTGGCGCGCGGCAGCGAGATACCAATGGCGCGCAGGGGATCCAGTTCAAATGTCTGGCCCTCTACAAAAAAGCGCACCGGTGACTGGGTGCGGTTCGCGATGATGGTTCCTTCCAGAACACCGCTATAGACATCGTCCCGCGCCGGGTCAGCCGCCGCGGCGGTGGGAGACACAGGCTCGGTCGCGGTGACTGGTTCTGCGGCCGCAACGGCCGGGACGGCCGTTGCTGTAATTGGCGCCCCTACGCTCGTGATGGTGGCCGTGGCCGTGATCGGGGGGGTGCTGATTTGTTGGACAGGGGTTGTGGGGCGGTCCTGCTGCAGATTTCCTTGTTGAGCGATCAGGATGCCTGCTGCTCGTTCCGGGGATGCGAGTGACGCACGCAGCAGCGCTGGTTGGTCTGAACCGGCCATGACCGTAACCGGCTGCACGAGCGCGACGGCCACTGCAGCTAGCACCAAAATGATCAAGATACGATGCATACATTCATCTCGTGTTTGCGTGGTTCGTTTCGGCGTTCTCATCGTTGTCCCTGCTCACAGGTATCCAGTATAGGCTACCATAGAGTCCATTGCTGCCTATACAACCTACATCTCTGGTACGCCGACTCTACACACAAAAGACGAACCGAACACACAGCGCGTTCCATGGCTGCAAGTCTGCATTCAACTAGCAGCCATGGGGCAATTAAAATTGCGAAAAAAGAAAAGCGCGGGGCAGCGCCCTGCGCTTTAGACATGTCTGAGTTAGCAGATCGCGCCTACTTTGCCTCACGATAGACAACGTGACGGCGCACGATGGGATCGAACTTGCGCAAGTCCAGGCGGTTCGGATCGTTGCGCCGGTTTTTGGTCGTCAAATACATGTGGGAGCTTTCGG
>JACFMY010000683.1 GCA_019455155.1 Caldilineaceae bacterium | reverse complement strand
GAGCTGCTTGGCATTGAGTGCGACAAGGGACTTCGCCCAGTCCAGCGTCTCAGAGATGCTCGGCGATTTGCGCAGGTCCAGGTCCCGTAGGCGGTGTACAAGCTCCACGGCCTGCTGGGCCAGCTTTGGTGACAACTCGGGCACCTTGAGCCGCACAACCGCCATCTCCTGCTCTATCGAGGGATAGTTGATGAACAGGTACAGACAGCGTCGTTTGAGCGCTTCGCTCAGCTCGCGGGTGTTGTTGCTCGTCAGCAGCACCAGCGGCCGGTGAACGGCGCTCAGAGTACCCAGTTCCGGAACACTCACCTGGAAATCGCTCAGCACCTCCAGCAAGAACGCCTCGAATTCGGCATCGGCACGGTCGATCTCGTCGATGAGCAAGACTGCAGGCATGTCGCTAAGAATGGCCTTCAACAGCGGACGGCGCAGGAGGAAACGCATCGAGAAAAAGACATCCTCTTCTTGAGCAAGACGATCCGCGGCATCGGCAAGGGTGTTGGCGCCGGAGAGCGTTTCCTGCAGCTTGTCACGCAGGAGTTGTGTGTAGAGGAGTTGCTTTGCATATTCCCATTCGTAAAGGGCCTTGGTTTCATCCAGCCCCTCGTAACATTGCAGACGGATGAGCTCGCGCCCTGTGGCGCCGGCTATGCTCTTGGCTAGCTCTGTCTTGCCTACTCCAGCCGGACCTTCACACAGCAAAGGCTTGCCCAACTGCCCTGTTAGGTACACGGTCGTGGCAATCTCGTCATTGGCTATATACTTCTGGCTACCCAGACAATCCTTCACACTAGCGGGGGATACAAAAACCTGGTTGTCGCTCACAAAAATCTCCCTTTTGAACCAAACGTGCGCGGAACGCAGTGGGTCGAAGTGTACAACATAGGGGGTGGTTTGTAAATCGAAGTTGAAGAAATCCAGGGTGGTGCAGATTGGTCATGCAGTGCCGTCAACTTCATGATATGCTTATGGTTAGTGAAGTGATCATGGACAATGTTGTCGATCGCCTGCTGGCTTCTACGGAGCCATCTATCCAGTACAAGGCGCAGATCCTGATTCTGGGGACGAATCCCGCATCCCCGGTGGTGACAGAGCTTCAAGAACGGGTTCGTCTTTCGTCGCCAGGCAGACGGCAGTATCATTGCTCCCGATTTCGTACGTCTGCACTATCCCTGTTACTGGCACTACGACATTCTCTTTGGTCTAAAGGTACTGGCAGAAGCTGGTCTTGTCGGTGATGCACGCTGCAAAGATGCGCTGGATTTGTTCGAAAGCAAAGAATTGCCAGATGGCGGCTTTCTGGCCGAAGCCCGTTACTATCGCACAACATCGCGCGCCAGTAGTGGCCGCTCCGCAGTAGATTGGGGCGGGGTGAGCCAGACGCGGCCTAACGAGTGGGTGACGGCAGACGCTCTTTATGTGCTAAGAGCAGCTGGCCGGCGCTAAGGGGGCAGGCCGCGAGCGTCATCTTTGCGCATTGGCGTGGCCGCACGCGTTCAGCCTCCTTGCGCGCCAGCGCAGCGGCAGGATAGGGTGTGTCAGCAGGCGGTATCACTTTGCTGCCATCAGCAAGCAGGGAGGTACGCCGGGCATGCATACACGTAGATTGATCCTTGTGTTGGCCTTGGCCGTGTTACCGATCATAGGCGGTGCAGTCTTTGCGGGGCACGCCCATGCGCGGCCCGGCGGGCCGCCTGATGGCAGCGACCTTCTGTTCCCCTACTGGCACAGCGAGATCGTGGACAGTGAAGGGGACGTGGGCAGCTCCGTAGCCCTGGCTGTGACTGCCAACGGCGAGATTCACCTGGCTTACTATGATGCCACCAACAGCGCACTCAAGTACGCACACGGTAAACCAGGCAACTGGCAGATAGAAACTGTCGACGATACAGGGATTGCAGGTCTCTGTCCTGCGCTGGCGCTCGATGCCGCGGGCCGGCCCCACATCACTTACGCTACCGCCGCAGAGATCTCAATTGGCGGCTCCAGCTCTGTGAATGCCCAGCGGTATGCCAGGTGGACCGGTACCGTGTGGGAACTCTCTTCTTTCGACGGCGTCGAGAGTGAGCCTGAGCCGGGCCGCTACGTTTGCCTGCGAAGCGCGATCGCGTTGGACGACGGGGGCTCCCCCCATTTTGCCTACAGCCGTACATTTTGGGGACCGCCTAAGTCTATCGGCAGCGTACGCTACGCCCGGCGCGATGGCGATGTCTGGGATATCGTGCCGCGCATCGATGGCTTTGGACCGTATGCTGGCGCAGGGCTTGATCTGCTGCTCGATGAAGGTGGCCGGCCGCAGATCGCGTATGTCAACGATGCATGGACCTATGCCGGCGCACCCGAGGTGAAAGTCAGTGCGCTTTC
>JACFMY010000052.1:22144-23100 GCA_019455155.1 Caldilineaceae bacterium | reverse complement strand
GAGGCCGGCGCAGAGCTGTTGGCTGTGTGGGTCAGCCCGGAGCATCGCGGGCGCAAGGTCGGTGCCGCCCTCGTTGAGTACGCCTGCAACTGGGCCCTTGAAAGAGGCGTGCAGACCATGATTGTTGGCGTCTTCGCCGACAACACGGGCGCCATCAATTTCTATGAAGGGGTGGGTTTCTTGAACGGCGGGGAGGTGCGAAACGACCCGCGGCAGCCACACCGGCCGATTCTCATTCTGTCTATGGAGCTAACCGGCCGTCTCGCCACCTCATAAGCCACGGAACAATGCCAAGCGTGCAAGGCCCTTAGAGTGTAAATCTGTGGATCGCCCGGCGCGCCTTCGCCTTAGCCACCACCACGCAGTGTCTTCCAATGTAGTTGCTCGAACATAGCCTCCAACGCGGCGGGTTCGCCACTGAACTCGACGGATGTACCACCTACAGCCAACGAGCCGATCCGCCGGACCTCGGTTTTACGTAGCACCGCGCGCCAGCCATCAGCAGCCATGACATTCTCAGCCACTTCCTGCGCTCCTAGCTGCGCCAGATAGTCCTTCATCAACCACATGGGCACGCCGTAATAGTCGTGTTGCTGTGGCGCTGGGCTGCTTTGCTCACCCATGGCTGTCTCCCCATCCTGTTGTCCGGTAGTCATGCCTGGCCACCGCCCACGGGTGGGAAGATGCAGACATCGGGATTCTCAGGGATCGGCATATCCAGCCCGTCCAGATAGCGGATGTCGCGCCCGTTGAGAAAGATATGGATATTGGTGCGCAGCTCACCCTTGGCGTTAAAAAACTCGCGTTGTAGCGCAGGCCAGCGTGTGATCATTTCATCGAGCATCTGGCGAAAGCTGTTGCCAGGGCCGCTCTCAAGGTGCGCTTCTTTGCCTCCGACGATCGGCCGGAGGGTTGCATAGACACGGACATTCATGGTTCGTTCCTATGTACATGCA
>JACFMY010000052.1:21435-22134 GCA_019455155.1 Caldilineaceae bacterium | reverse complement strand
CAAGGTTGTATTGGTAGTAAGCAGATTGCGAAAGCATGTTTCGAGTTGCGCACAGTTTACCACACGGGCAGAACCGCACCCAGTGATCTTGCTCACGTGGTCAATGTTGTTGGCTGCTGTCTTTGGGTTGCGTTGCTCTGTAAACAGGGACCAGGAACTGCCATGATATAGCCATTTGACACATGGGTTTAGAATAAAGTTCACAAACCATACCGGAGTGAACGAACAGCAGTCTCGAATCCACCAACCGATTCGTCTGTTAATCGTCATTCTAACGT
Source organism: Caldilineaceae bacterium (assembly GCA_019455155.1). Taxonomy (GTDB): domain Bacteria; phylum Chloroflexota; class Anaerolineae; order Caldilineales; family Caldilineaceae; genus JACFMY01. The sequence goes on along the minus strand of JACFMY010000052.1, from coordinate 21,856 downwards.
AACGCCTACAGTGTTGGTTCACCTGTCCACAGCGACTGAAGCCGCCACTTCCGAACTCAAGCTTGATTGTTACCAGAGCACTTCTACGGCAAAGTGAATACGCCAATGCCAGCAATAAACTCTACGACCAACGCTCCAGAGGAAGACGGCGTGAAGTTGCCGGGCGCCGTGCATTTCGACCTGTGACTACGCCAATTCTAGCCACAAAACTCTATACGCCACCGCCCCGGCCAGAGGTTGTCCTCCGCCCCCGCCTGATCGAGCGGCTGGACAGGGGGTTACACTGCAAACTGACCCTCATCTCTGCTCCCGCCGGCTTTGGAAAAACCTCACTAGCCAGCGAGTGGGTTGCCGGTAACCAACGACCTGCCGCCTGGCTGTCGCTTGACGAAGGAGATAACGACCCGGCGCGATTTCTGGC
>JACFMY010000052.1:11131-21425 GCA_019455155.1 Caldilineaceae bacterium | reverse complement strand
ACCTTGTCGCAGCTTTGCAGACGATTGGGGTCCATATCGGAGAAGGCGTGTCGGCTGCGATTCACTCTCCTCAGCCACCGCCGCTTGAGACGATTCTGACGGCCCTGCTCAACTCCGTCGCGACTGCCCCGGACGATTTCGTCCTCGTCCTGGACGACTATCACGTGGTCGACGCCACAGCCATCGACCAGGCCGTCACCTTTCTCATCCAGCACCTGCCCCCATCGATGCACCTGGTCATCGCCACGCGCGAGGATCCACCGCTGCCCCTGGCTCGCCTGCGCGCCCGCGGCCAATTGAACGAGCTGCGCGCCGCTGACCTGCGTTTTACGCCAGCTGAAGCCGCTGAGTTTCTCAACCGGGTAATGGATCTGAAGCTCTCCGCCGAAGAGATTGCCGCCCTGGAAACCCGCACCGAAGGCTGGATTGCCGGCCTGCAGTTGGCCGCGCTTTCCATCCATGGCCACCAGGATGTTCCCGGCTTCATACGGGCATTCGCGGGCGACAACCGCTACATTGTGGACTACCTGGTCGAAGAGGTCCTGCAGCGCCAGCCCCCACAGGTTCGCAGCTTCTTGCTCCAAACCTCCATTCTCGATCGCTTGAGTGGCACACTGTGCGATACCGTCACCGGCCAGGAGGAAGGCACTGCGCTGCTCGATGCCCTTGAGCGCGGCAACCTCTTTGTCGTCCCGCTGGATGACAAACGCCAGTGGTACCGGTATCACCACCTGTTTGCGGATGTCCTCAAGGCGCACTTAATGGAGGAGCAACCAGATGAGATACCCGCCCTACATCGACGCGCGAGCGAGTGGTACGCGCACAATGGTTCGCCGGCCCATGCAGTTCACCATGCCTTTGCAGCCGGGGACTTCGAGCGAACAGCGGACCTGGTCGAGCTAGCATGGCGGACAATGGATAGGAATCTCGAATCCGCCACGTGGCTGAGCTGGGTGAAGGCCCTCCCAGACGAGGTGGTTCGCACCAGACCCGTGCTGAGCATGGGCTACGCTTGGGCCCTTCTGAACGGCGGTGAACTGGAGGCCGCCGAGGCCCGGCTGCGAGACATAGAACGATGGGTTGAGACGGCAGACATCATTGGGCACCAATTCCCACCGGCTGGCTTAAACGCGCCGCCTCTGTCTGTCGCCACGACGGATGAGAAAAAAGCTGCGCATTCAATGGTCATCGTAGATGAAGAAGAGTTTCGCTCGCTGCCCGCGTCGATAGCCTCCGCCCGTGCCTTTCACGCTCAGGCGCTCGGTGATGCCCCACGCAGCGTGCTGTACGCACAGAGAGCCCTCGATCTCTTCCCGGAAGGCGACGATCTCGGGCGCGCCGTCCCGGCTGCCATCCTGGGTCTCGCCAAGTGGGCGGTCGGAGACCTGGAGGCAGCCCACCAGACCCTCGCCCAAGCCATGGCCGGCTTTCAGAGATCGGGCAATTTCGTTGCCGCACTCAGTGGCACCTATGGGCTGGCCGATATCAGAATCGCGCAAGGCCGGCTCCATGAGGCGATCCGTACCTATGAACAGGCATTGCAGCTTGCGCTAGCGCAGGGTGAGCCTGTACCCCGCGGAACGGCGGACCTCTATCTAGGACTGTGCGACCTATACCGTGAGCAGGGCGATCTGGAAGCCGCCACACAATACCTGCTGAGAAGTGAGGAGCTAGGTGAAGCAGCCGCGCTGCAGGATTGGCCGCATCGCCTGCGCGTTGTCCAGGCCCGGATCAAGCAACTTCAGGGAGACCTGGACGGCGCGCTCAGCCTGCTCGACGCAGCGGAACGGCTCTATTATCGGACTCCCGTGCCCGATATCCGCCCCGTCGCAGCGTTGAAGACGCGGGTTTGGCTTGCGCAGGGCCGGTTGGTCGATGCCCTGGGATGGGTGCGGGCGCGTGAACTCTCCGTCGATGATGACCTCGACTACGTTACCGAGTTCGACCACATCATCCTGGCCAGGGTGCTCATAGCCCAATTTCAGTGCGATCGGGTAGAAGGCTCGCTTCGGGACGCAACGAGACTGCTGGAGCGTCTCCTTGAAGCGGCGGAAACGGGTAGGCGGACGGGGAGCATGATCGAAATCCTGGCGCTGCGCGCGCTCGCACACGCGGCCCAAGACAATTCCCTTGCAGCTCTCGTATTCCTGGAACGTGCGCTCACACTGGCCGAGCCACAGGGCTACGTCCGTACCTTTGTCGACGAAGGTCCACCGATGGCGGCCCTGCTGCGCGCGGCCGCACAACAAACTGCCGTTCCGCACTACGTCGATCGATTGCTGGCGACCTTTGGCCCGCCCAAAGGCAGCACGCCGGTTACACAGGGTTTGCTGGAACCACTGAGTGACCGCGAGCTAGACGTGTTGCGGCTGCTTCGAACGGAATTGAGTGGCCCGCAGATCGCGCGCGAACTAGTGGTCTCTCTCAACACGGTGCGCACCCATACCAAGAATATCTACGCCAAGCTCGGGGTGAATAGCCGGCGTGCGGCCGTCCAACGGGCGGAAGAACTCGAACTGTACTGACGATTCGGCAGAGACCGTCCCAGCCCCGGCACCCTGCTCCAGGCAGCTGCCGGGGCCTTTTCTTTCCTTCACCCCAGCTCGATCCAGCGCTCACCACGCCCGTCACCACATGATCACCATCACAATCACCACATGTGGTGATGACGCCTCACCATGTTCATCGATATGCTCCAGTCGTAACAAAGGCAAATGCAAGCAGTAGACGATTCATCGATAGGCGGTAGACGCCCGGGGGCAGAATGAGCGAACGAGACGCATCCAGTGGTCAGGAGACCGGGCCGGAGTATTACGAGATTCGCATCCAGGGACACCTTGATGCCCACCGGTGGGCCAACTGGTTTGAGGGTTTGACCATCACGCCGGAAGAAAATGGCGCTACCCTGTTGGCCGGCTGGGTCGTGGACCAGGCCACTTTATACGGCCTGCTCCGAAAGGTCCGCGATCTGGGCATGCCCTTGCTCTCGGTCACGCGTAACGAAACGCATCATCATGACGGCTCAGCAGACAAGGAGAGCAACCATGAATGATTCGTGAGCAACGCTTGCTATGGTCTGGCCGACTTCACGCGAACAAGGAATCGGCAGCCAGCTTGATTTTTGCTACATGCAGCCGCACACCCATTTCCCTTCACCTTTTTTCAACTCAACAGGAGAGATTCCAATGACAGGCCGAGCAGTTTCATCACCCGCTGACACATCCCAGCGCAAAGCTGCCAGAATTGCAGGGGTATTGTATCTCGTGATCACCGTCGCCGCGATTGTGGCTCACTTCTATGTTCCCTCCGAGCTCATTGTACCTGGCGATCCTGCCGCAACAGCCAGCAATATCAAGGCTTCTGAGCAGCTCTTCCGTTTGGGAATCGCGAGTGAGTTTGTCGTTTTGTTGAGCGAGATCGTGTTATCTGTCATCCTCTACGGACTGTTCAGATCGGTCAACAGGACAGTATCTCTGACCGCGGCGGTTTCCCGCCTGACTATGACCACGATTCACGGCATGAATCTGCTGAATTACTTCTTCGTCCTGTTGCTGTTAGGCGGGGCTGGCTATTCGACACTATTCACACCTGACCAGGTGCATGCCCTCGTGTCGCTTTTCCTCGACGCGCACAGCTACGGATTCACGATCGGCATCGCGTTTCTGACCATTCACGTCTTTGCCCTGGGTTATTTGATTGTCAAGTCGGGCTACGTTCCCAGAGTACTCGGGGTCCTGTTTATCGCGGCAGGGTTCGGCTATCTCATCGATAGTTTTGCCACGCTGCTTCTCACGAACTACGAAACCACCCCTGTCTATCTCGCGCTGCCGATTGCCGTTGCAGAGATTGCCTTTCCCTTGTGGCTGTTGTTGAAAGGCGTCAATGTGCAAGCGCAGGATCACGGCCTTTCCCTGCGTACACCGGACGCCGAAGGAGTCGGACTTTAGGTAGCAAGCCATGGGCTATGGCAATGCACAGCTTGTCCCACTCTGCGATACACCATTGATCAGACACGAAAGGAATGCCCTCATGAAAGCAATTGTGTGCACCGACTACGGATCACCCGATGTCCTTCAGCTTAAAGAAGTCGAAAAACCGGCCCCTAAGGACAATGAAGTCCTGGTCCGGATCCATGCGACGACAGTAACCGCAGCGCACACCATGATGCGCAAGGGCGTCCCATATTTCGGACGATTGTTTACCGGTCTCACGCGGCCCAAGCACGCAATACCGGGGACGGAACTGGCCGGGGTAGTTGAGGCAGTAGGCAAAGACGTCACACACTTCAAAGTTGGCGACCAGGTGTTCGGTGCAACCGATCTTGAGGGTGGGTGTAACGCCGAATACACCTGTGTGCCGGAAGACGGCGTGCTGGCAGCCAAGCCGGCCAATCTAGGCTATGGTGAAGTCGCCACCATGATCGACGGGGCATTGACCTCCATGCATTTCCTGCGCGACAAAGGCCACATCCAACGCGGCCAGCGTGTTCTGATCAATGGCGCTTCTGGCAGTGTCGGGAGCGCAGCGGTACAGCTTGCCAAGTTCTTTGAGGCGGAAGTGACCGGGGTATGCAGCACCAAAAATATAGAATTGGTGAAATCACTGGGAGCCGATGAAGTCATTGACTATACAAGGGAGGATTTCACGCAAAGTGGTCAGACCTACGACATTATCTTTGACGCGGTCGGCAAAAGCTCGTTTCCCCAATGTAAACGTTCGCTCAAGCCACAGGGGGTCTATCTGACGACGGTCGCCGGGCTGCCGGCAATGGCTCATACGTTGTGGACCTCAATCGTGGGTGGCAAGAAGGCCGTCTTTGGGGCCGCAGGATTGCGGCCAACAAAGGAAAAGGTCGACGATCTAGTGCTCCTTAAAGAGCTCATCGAGACCAGAACGATGGAGCCCGTCATCGATAGATGCTACCCGTTGGAACAAGTCGCCGATGCGCACCGTTACGTCGATACTGGACACAAGAGGGGGAATATCGCCATCACGGTGGCGTAATCTCATCGCCGAACAAGACGCCGCACCAGCTGTTATTCTGCAGTATCTCATAGCAGCTGGTGCGGTTGTTCGTTAGAAAGAGAGCTCTGCTAGGGAAGCCCAGCCACCTGTCCTGAGGGACATACAGGGGCAGTGATGGCAGCTCAGACTGGCGGCTGCAAGGTCGGTTCAGCCAGCTGTCGCCAGCTACGCTTGAAATAAAGCAGCGGTGCACCGGCATCGCGAGCACTGGCCGCGAGCACCTCGCCAACGTAGATCGTATGGTCTCCACCTTCATAGGCATGGCGCACGCGACAGTCGAGCCAACCCAACACTCCAGGCAAGAGCGGGCACCCCGTCGTGCCTGTTGTCCAATCGATTCCCGCAAAGCGATCTTCAACCTCTGGGATCAAGCCCGCGAACCGCATGCCCCATTCCAACTGTTCTGTACTCAATATGTTGACGGCAAAGACACCGCTTTCCTCGATCGCGGCATGGGTGTAGAGCTTGCGCGCCACGCAGATCAAGATCTGGGGCGGGCTAAGACTCACACTGGTGAGCGAGCTGGCAGTGATCCCAATGTAGTGACCATTGGCCACCGTGGTCACGACGGTCACCCCACTGGCCCAGTGAGCAAGCGTGTCCTTGAACGTTTGTACATCGACATTCATCACAATTCTCCGGCTACAGCATTCTATGATGGCGCGCGGGCTAATGGGCCATATTGCCTCAGTCTAGCGCCCGCCTTGCAAACGAAATGTAATGGTAACTCCTAGGGTAAGCGACCCATCCGGCCATATACCGCTTGTGAACGTTACCAGACGGGTGGCCAATTCTAAAACCCAGTCGCTATTATCGCACATCAAGGCAACCCTGAAGACCAATAGCGCGCCTGGTGCCTGTTGCTGTTTGTGGGAAGGATGGGCGTTTGCTAGAATGGGAACCGATCAATTGCTCCTGGCGTCTACACAGAGGAGAACAATCACGCCATGAAAGCGATGCTGTTTATGCCCGGCAAAGATGAACCAGTGGCCGTCTTTGACGAGGTCAAGATAGTCACCATGAATGACAATCATAAGACCAGCCCGGTCCGCATCAGCTACAAATCGCAGAAGCTGAACGCGGGCAAGACCATGGTAGAGCTCCACCGGGACGCACGCCTTTTGCTGAAGCTCGAAGATGGCCGCGATGCCGATGTCATCCTACAGCACAGCAGCCTCGATATGGAAGGTAATGCTGTCGGCGTGCTGCGCGTGGTAGGCGACTTTCGCAGCCAGTAGCCAGACCACCTTTCGACAAACATTCGCTGTAGTCTGAATTCGATGTCATCTGGATTCGATGTCATCTGGATTCGATGTTGTCTGGCAGTTGGGCCGATGGTGGCAACCGCCGGGGCGTGATACGGCCAGCGTGTCATGGTATTGGTGAGGTAATGGCATGGAGTGCCAGCCACCCACAAGGTTGGCTGGCACTTTTGATTAAATGAGGTGCCAGCGGTGCCCACACCTGTTTCGTCCCGCGAACCGGCGCAGAAATCCGGCGACCCACCTGGAAATCAAACAGCAAGCGCACAGGAGAAGCCCGCGCGCACCCCACGGCGTCGCTCCCTCTTCTGGCTGGGCTTTGCGCTGGGCTTTCTCTTGCTGGCTACTGCGAGCTGCGGCGGCCTGGGCCTGGCCCTCGGCATTAACCAGCTGTCACTGGCCGAACTCCGGCGGGCTGGTCCCGTGTGGACGCCACCCGCAGTGACGCCGACCCCAGCCGTGGTCGCGGCGCCAGCGGCGTCTTCCCCGCAGGGAGTTTCTACGCGCTTCGCGCCGGGCCAGCTGGTGCGCAATCTGACCGGCAGCCGTGTCAATATCCGCACAACTCCTGGTTACCTGAGCAAGCCTGATGGTGATATTCTGGGCGTTATCCAACCTGGCGACAGCCTGGAAATCGTGGGCGAATCGGCGGCGGCCGACAACCTCATTTGGTGGCAGATCCGGTATGCTGCGCCCGACGGCCGGATGATCGACGGCTGGGTGGCCGAAGCAACCGCCTCGGGCGTACAAATCCTGGGCGAGTGACGCGCCGCTCCATTCACCCTTCTCCGCAACGGGCAACAGCAGAGACCGCCCGTCTGCTTGGTCTCTCGACCGCTTGATGGTTAAATGGTAGCCACCATGAGCAACGAATCGCCCTCGTCCGAGCGCCCAATCTTCGTGCCACGGCCGGCCCAGGAGAGGCTTCTGACCTACACAGGCGGCCCCATGGGTGTCAGCGCGGTCCCTGGCAGCGGCAAAACCTTCACGCTCAGCCTGTTGGCCGCGCGCCTGGTAGAACGTCTGGCCGAGACCGGTACACTCGACGACCGCGAGGTACTGGTCGTCACCTTCACCAACAGCTCCGTCGCCAACTTTCGGGCGCGCATTGGCCGCTTTGTGCGCGAAGAAAAGGGGCTGTTGGCTGGGGTAGGATACCGGGTACGCACGCTGCACGGGTTGGCGCACGATATTGTCCGGGAGCGCCCTGGGCTCGTCGGGCTGAGCGAGGAGTTCGATATCATAGACGAGCGCGCCTCGGCCGATATCAAGCGCGACGCGGTTTTGGCGTATCTTGGCACCCATCCAGATACCTTTGCCCCCTACATCAAGCCCGAGCTGCTGCAGAATCCCCGCCGCGTCGAGCGCGCGTTGCAGAATGACGCTATCGATCTGGCCAACACCGTGATCCGGGTCGCAAAAGAGCTGCGCGTGCGGCCTCACACCCTGCAGAACGCGTTGGATAACCAGCCGGGGACCTGGCCGCTGCTGGAGTTTGGTCTGCGCATCTACGCCGACTATGAACGCAGCCTCGCCGTGCGCGGGGCCGTGGATTTCGATGACCTCATCCTCCTCGCGATCCAGGCGCTCTATGCGGATGAAGCGTATCTGGAACGCCTGCAGAATCGGTGGCCCTACATCCTCGAAGATGAGGCCCAGGATTCCAGCGCCGCACAAGAACAGATGTTGCGCCTGCTCACCGGGGGCCACGGCAACTGGGTGCGGGTCGGCGATCCCAACCAGGCGATCAATACCACCTTCACCAGCGCGGACACCCAGTTCTTGCAGCGATTTCTCCAGGCGCATCCCGAACAGGCTCGTGACCTCCCGAACTCCGGTCGCAGCGCACTGCCCATCATCGAGCTTGCCAACGAGCTGATCCGCTGGTCACAGCAGGAACATCCTGTTCTAACCCCGGAGCTTGCGTTGGCCAATCCGCGCATCGAGCCCACGCCGCCCGGCGACCCGCAGCCGAACCCTGCGCCGGGCGAAGCCTCTGTCTACTTTCATGACAAGGCGCTCTCGCCGGAAACTGAGACCAACATGGTCGTACGCAGCCTGCTCAAATGGCTGCCGCAGCACCCGGACTGGACTGTAGCAGTGCTTGTGCCCGATAACCAGCGGGGTTATGCCCTGGTCGAGGCGTTGAAGCGAGCTGGCCTGCCTTTCGAGGACAGTCTCCTGCGCACCGACAGCACAACGCGGGCCACAGCACAGATTCTTGCCACGACCCTAGCCTATGTGGCTGATCCCCAGGCGGCCGGCCGCCTGGATCGAGTTTGGCGCGAGGTCTGGTATCGCCTTTGGGCCGCGCGCCAGGCCGCAGTACAGGGCCAGCCGGCCGCCTTCGATCCCAACGCCAAACTGCCGGAGCCTGTTGAGACCTTTGGCCGCGCGCTGGCCCGGCTGCGCGAGCCCGAGTCATTCGTCTTCCCCCACCAACACGACTTCCTTGATTCCCTGGGCTGGCTGGACGAAGTTGAGGAGTTGCGCGCCCTGATCGAACAGTTTCGAGCCGATCTGCAACGGTGGACGCAGGCAGTGGTGCTCCCCATTGACGAGCTGCTGCTCACATTGGGCAACGATCTCTTCCGCGAGCCTGCTGACCTGGCGCTTACCCACCACCTGGCCATCCTGCTGGCCAAGCTCGCGGCCGAGATGCCCAACTGGCGGCTGCCTGACCTGGCCGGCGAGCTGGAAGACATTGCTCAAAACAAGCGTCGCCAGCTCGGCTTTACCGAAGATGACCAGGGTTATGTGGCCAGACCCGGTATTGTCACCGTGGCCACCATGCACCAGGCCAAAGGCCTAGAGTGGGACCGGGTCTATGTGACCGCGGTCAACACCTTCAGCTTTCCGGCCGGCGGCGAGACGGACGAATACCGCAGCGAGCGCTGGTATGTGCGCGACCGGCTCAACCTCATCGCCGAGGCCGAGGCGCAGCTGCGGCAGCTCCACATGGGCACGCTGGACGATTACCTGCCCGGGGCCGCGACGGTTCTAGCGCGGCGGGACCTGGCAGCTGAGCGGCTGCGCCTCTTCTACGTGGCCATCACCCGCGCGCGGCGGGAGCTGCTGGTCACCTACAATACGGGGCGGCGCCACGAAGAAGAACCGCTACCCCCGGCGCTCGCATTCCAGGCGCTCACACTCTATGCCCAACGCTTCCTCAGCGCCAGCCAGGCAGAACCATGAGCAACGCCGCGCCGCCTACACCGCCAACCGAGACGCCGGCAATGCCGCCTACCAATGAAACGCCGTTGGCCTTTCGCGCCGTGCGTGGCGGCCTGTGGGTGCTGGGCAGCTCATATTGGACAATTGGCTTTGGCTGGCTGGCGAACATCTTGCTCACGCGTCTGCTGACGCCAGAAATCTACGGCCAGTTTTCGCTGGCCATGTTCTTTTTCACACTCCTTCAGCTACGGTCCAAGCTTGGTCTCAACTTCGCCTACGCCCATCACCGCCAGACGACAGGCGCCGCCGTGGGCACCCTCTTCGGACTCGACGTCGCGTTGGGCATCGGTGGCTTTGCGCTGACCGTTGCCGCGATGCCCGTGCTGCTATGGATCGGCTACCAACCAGCCGTCGTAACCATCATGGTCGTGCTGGCGGCGCTGGCCCTGTTGGAGAGCGTTACCGGTGTCTTTGGCGCTACACTGGACAAAGACCTGCATTTCAAGCCTGGCAGCATTATCAGCAGCATTGCGCTGCCCGTCTCCTACATTCCGGCGTTTGCGCTGGCGTTGAACGGTCAGGGCGAGCTGAGCCTGATTGCCCAGGCAGCCACCTTTTCCCTGGTGGGCCTGGCCGGCGGCATCTACTACGTCTGGACACATATGCGCCATCTCCTTCGTCTCCACTGGCGGTTCGATGCGCAGCTGGCGCACCATTTTGTACGCTTTGGCGCCGCGACAGGCATCGGCGGGTTTCTTGGCGGGATGGTAAGCCAGGCAGACAACTTTGTCGTGGGTACGGTGGCCGGCACCGGCCCACTGGGCTATTACGAT
>JACFMY010000052.1:5248-11121 GCA_019455155.1 Caldilineaceae bacterium | reverse complement strand
GCACAGCCCAATGGTCGGGATTACTGCTAAACGGTCTGATTACCCGGTCGGCGCTCTTTACCTATGCGAACCTCCAGGGCGACCGGGCCCGTCTGGAAAAGTCCGCCTCGATGATCTTTTGGGTCTGTGTCACCGTTGCCACGCCCGTGACGCTTGCCCTCTTTGTGGCCGCGCCGGATCTAATCCTCCTGGTCTATGGCGAACGCTGGCTGCCTGCCGTACCGTTGTTGAGAATTCTGTTGGTGGCTGCTGTGCTGCGGCCGCTCCTTGACAACGCAGGTGCGCTCTTCGTCGGGACGGGCAAACCCACACAACTTATCATCTTGTCGACGATCCAGCTGGCTCTGATTCTGGCTTTGGGCTGGCCGCTGGCGAGTTTCTTTGGCGCCTCCGGGGTTGCCGTAGCTGTCGTAATCGCCATGACCCTGGCGCTTGCCGTCATCTTCTACCAGATTCGGGACACCGTGACGATCAATGTGCTGGCCCTGCTCGGACTTCCCGGCCTGGCCGCCCTGCTTACAGTCGCTCTGTATGCGTTGCTGGTGCGCGCGATTCCGCTCCATACCTGGCCGTTGGCTGTGAGTGTCCTGCTGAAGATGGCCTATGCAGCGGCTGCATTTGCACTCTTTTCTTTCCTGCTTCAACCGAGAGCGACGGCTGCGCGCATTGCCTATATCGTACGCCTGGTTCGAAACCGTCAAGGAAATGTCTGAGGCGCGCGGAAGTGGTCCGTTACGCGTCGCTGCCTGAATTTGCGCGATATGAAGATCATCCTCGTTTCCCAGGAATATCCGCCGGAGACTGGCTGGGGAGGCATCGGCACTTATACCTATCATCTGGCCCACGGCCTGGCCGCGCACGGCCACCAGGTGCGCGTGCTCTCGCTGGCGCCTGACGGCCAGCGACGAGAGTACCAGGACGGCGCCGTCTGCGTCCGGCGTGTCGCCAATGACCATTGGTTATCCGGCGTGCGCCTGCCTCGCCTGACCGCGCTGGCCCAGGTGGCCGGCTGGAGCTTCACGCTGCGCCGGGAGATCAACACCTGGCTAGAGGAAGAACCAGCCGACGTGATCGAAGCCCCCCTTTGGAATGCCGAAGTGTTCGCCTATGGGTTACGCCCGCGCACACCCTATGCAATTCGCGCCGAAACGCCGCACACCGTCTATGCCCGCGTCAATGGCTTTGACCGCCGGTGGTGGGCCCTAAACCTGAAGGGCCTGATCCAGCTTGAGAAGCTTGCTGCACAACGTGCCCCACGCCTGATTGCCATTAGCAAGGCAGTTGCTCGCACAATTGAGCAGGATTATGGCGTCGACACGGAAAGAATACGAATCTGCCATCTCGGCCTGCCGCTGCCGGATCGTCGCCCCCCAACTGAGCAACGCCCGGACCAGCACGGCATCCATTACCTCTTCGTTGGCCGCCTGGAGGCGCGCAAGGGGATCGACCTCGTGTTTGAAGCGATCCCCATGGTGCTGGCAGCACTGCCTGGGGCTCGATTTCACATCGTCGGCAAGGACAGCCCGATGCCCGGCAGGGGCACAACCTATGGCGAGCATTTCCGTGCCGCGAACGAGCCCCGGGTCATCGCGGCGACGACGTTGCTCGGCCATGTCGACGATGAGCTCTTGCAGACGCTCTATCAGACCTGCGACATATTCGTCGCGCCCTCGCGCTACGAGTCGTTTGGCCTGGTCCATTTGGAGGCCATGTCCTATGGGAAGCCGGTGGTCGCCTGTGCAACGGGCGCCACGCCCGAAATCGTCGTCAGTGGTCAAAGCGGTATCCTGGTTCACCCTGACAGCAAGGCGCTTGCCCAGGCGCTGATCGATCTGGGACGGGATCGCCAGTTGCGCGCCCAAATGGGCCAGGCCGGCCTTGAGCGCATGCGGATTCAATTTTCCGTCGAAGCCATGGTACGATCGACGCTGGAGATATACCGGGAACTGGTGCCATGACGGCTCAACGCGCAAGTGTAATCATCCCCTGCTACAACCAGGGACGCTTCCTGGCCGAGGCTATCAACAGCGTCTTGGCGCAGGGTGCCGCCGCCGGCGAAATCATTGTCGTCAACGACGGCTCTACCGACGAGACGTCACCGGTGGCTGCGTCCTACGGCGCTCAGATCCAGCTGATCGAACAGGCGAACCGGGGTCTGTCCGGCGCGCGCAATGCGGGTATTCACGCGGCCGCTTGTCCCTACATCGCGTTATTGGACGCCGACGATGCCTATCTGCCCGGCGCGTTGGAGCGGCTCACAACCTATCTGGACGAGCATCCTGATGTCGCCCTTGTCTGTAGCGATGCGTTTCTCTGGGACGGAGCTGAGCGCTTCGGGCTCAAGTCGACGTGGTCCGGCAAGCCGCGCAATCCGGAGAATTTCCGTTGGGAAACTGTGGAATATTGCGCCACGCCCAGCACCGTGGTGATGCGCCGGGCCGTCTTCGATCACGTCGAGTTGTTCGACGAAACATTGAAGAACGCGGCGGAAGACTGGCTAATGTGGGTCTCCATGAGCCGGCTTTACAATCTGGCCTATATTGATGAGCCGCTTGTGCTCTATCGGGTCCACGACCGTAATGCCACGCGCAATGTCGAGCGCATCAACGCCGGCAACCGCTATGCTGTGCGCCAGGTTGTCAGCTCGCCGCACTTTGCCGCCTACCCGGCACACTTCCGGGCCAGGCTGCTCTATTATCGTTTTGCCTGTGCCTTCCATGAGGAGCCAAAGCACGCCGTGATCGCCTATTTTCTGCGCGCGGTCGCAACGGATCCAGGCCAGATCGGCTACGGCGTGGGTGTCCTGCGCCGTGGACTCTCCAACACGCTGCGCAGACAGAGGAAGTCTGGCTGATGCACATTGCTGTTGGTTATCGCTGGTTCCCAACCGCCGCTGCCTACCACATGGAGCGGGCGCTGCAAGGTCTCGGCCACACAGTCACATATGTGGGGCTGGGCGAAGCTGGCCGGCCCGGGTTTAGCGGCGCCGTTCCCATCGACCAGATCCTGGCCCAACTGCCCCACCCTCCTGACCTCTACCTCTGGATCGATCCAGCCGGACCCTATTTCCCGCCAGCAATCGAACAGTTATCCATACCCACCGCCTGTTACCTGATCGACGTACATCTCGGCCACTGGCGCCGCGCGGCCAGCCGCTTCTTCGACGCGGTTTTCGTCGCGCAACGCGATTATGTCGAAACCCTTCAGCTGGCTGCCGGCCACAGCCAGGTCTACTGGCTCCCGTTGGCCGCCGCCACCGACGTGCATTTCGACCACACGCTGACCCGCGTCTACGAAGTCGGTTTTGTGGGCAACATCGCCCGCGCGCACCAGGGCACCGCGCGGGCGAGCCTGCTCAAGCTGCTGGCAGAGCGATTCAAAACGAACGAGTTCTACCGGCACTACACGCCCCAGGAAGTGGGAGAGGTCTACAGCCAATCACAGGTTGTGGTCAATAGCAGCATCAGCGGGGACGTTACCATGCGCATCTTCGAAGCCAGCGCCTGCGGCGCCCTCGTGCTGACAGACGCCATAGCCAACGGGCTGGAGCAACTCTTTGTACCTGGCGAGGAGATCGTCGTCTATCGCGGCGAGGCCGACCTGCTGAACAAGGTACGCCATTATCTCGACCACCCTGACGAACGGGCGCGCGTTGCCCAGGCCGGCAAAGCCCGCACCCTAGCTGAGCACACCTATGCACACAGGGCCCAACAGATCGTTGACATTGTTGGCGCCGCCACGTTCCAACGCTGTGCGCCCATGCGCACCGCGAGCACCCATGAGCGCAGTGCTGCCCGCCGCACCGTCTACACCCATCTACACATGGTGGATGCGCACTTTGATCTGGATCGTGCCCTTGGCGCCGCCGCGGCTGCACGGCTGTGGCACGCACTGCCCGCTATCATCCGGCGCGCACTCATCTAAAAAACCGTCACCTTATGGGACTTACGCACCGAGATCTTAGGAGACAGCCACAAGGGCGTGTGAGGCCATGATCCGTGTATTGCTCATCGCGCGCTACCGGGACGCCACAATGTGGCGCAAGGTTACGTGGCTGGCCCAGGAGCGTGACCTACAGGTACGCCTTCTCCTGCCTAGATATTGGCAGGACCCACTCTTGACAGTCAATCAGGCCAATGTCACGCTGCCCTTTGACCACGGCTCGCTGGCCATGGTGGGCCGCCCAGACGACCCACACCGGGCCTTGTACCGGACGGTCGCGTTTGGCTTGCTCCGGTACAGACCAGACATCATCCACGCCGAAGAGGAGCCCGATAGCCTTGCCGCGTTGCAGATTGTTGCGGCTCGCGCCCTGTTCGCGCCGCGGGCCCGGCTGATCCTCCATACATGGCAAAATGTCGACCGGCCCAAGCGCTGGTACGTGCGCGCCACGCAGAGGCTGACAACAGGAGCTGCCGCGGCCATCTTCTGCGCGAACCGGGCTGCTGCGGAGCTGCTCCATGCCGCGGGCTACCAGGGGCCCACGCCGGTCGTGCCGGCCATCGGGGTAGACACCACCACCTTCACGCCCTGCGCACCGGCTCCGCCAGCAAAGCCTTTTGTAATTGGTTTCGTGGGTCGCCTGGTGCCGGAGAAAGGGGTCGATCTCCTCCTGCGGGCCGTCGCCAGGCTTTGCGAAGACCAGGCCGGCCAGATACCTGTGCGGCTGCTGATTATCGGAGATGGCCCGGAACGTACTCATTTGCAGGAGCTGGCCACGAGCCTTGGCATCAGCGATCGGACGGAGTTTTTGCCGGCCATTCCGCCGCGGGAGGTGGCGAAGGTGCTCTGCCAGTTCAGCACCCTTGTCTTGCCCAGCCGCACGACGGCAGTATGGCAAGAACAGCTTGGCCGTGTCCTGTTAGAGGCCATGGCTACCGGCATACCGGTGGTAGGCTCGGATTCGGGTGCGATTCCCGAAGTCATCGGCGACGCAGGGCTCATCTTTCCCGAGGATGACGTGGAACAGCTGGCTGCCTGCCTCCACAGCCTGGCCCGCGACGCAGCCCTACGGAGCAGACTTTCCGCGCTTGGGCTGCAGCGAGCTCAGAACCAGTACAGCCAGCAGGTGCTGGCGGTTCGGACTGCGGCTATTTACCGGCAGGTAATAACATGAGCAGACATTCGCCGCCGGCCACCATCATTGTACTGAACTACAACACCCGCGAGCTGTTGCTCGACTGTCTCAACGGTTTCGCCCGCGAGGTCGTGGAGGAAGACTGGCAGGTCGTCGTGGTAGACAATGGGTCGAGCGACGGTAGCGCCGGCGCAGTACAAGCAGCGTTTCCCAGCGTGGAGCTTGTCCGTAGCGACCGGAACGTGGGATTTGCCGCCGGCAACAATCTGGGTCTGCAACAGGCCCGTGGCGCGGCCCTGATGCTACTCAACACGGATGTCATCGTTACTGGGACCCAGCTCAACGAACTAGTCACCTATCTGGAAATCCATCCCGATGTCGGCGCCGTCTCTGCCGGTCTTCGCACGCGCGACGGCGAGCCCCAGGCTTTTGCCTACGGCGACGATCCGTCCCTCGGCTATATCTTGCGTCGCGGCGCGCGGCGGCTGTTGGGACGTAAGCCGCTGCATGACTGGCACGTAGCAGAGCCCATCGACACAGATTGGGTGTCAGGCGCGTGTCTGGCCGTGAGGGCGTCAGTCTACCGCCGAATCGGCGGCCTGGATGAGCAGTTTTTCCTTTACTTCGAAGATGTCGATTGGTGCCGCCGCATCCGTCACGCTGGGTGGCGTATCGTTTATAATCCTGAGGTGCAGGTGATTCACCTCGGCGGAAGGAGCCAGCCTGAACGCGCCGTCGCCAACCGTCTATACGAAACCAGCCTGCTCAAGTTCTACGCCAAGCACTACGGAGTCCT
>JACFMY010000052.1:0-5222 GCA_019455155.1 Caldilineaceae bacterium | reverse complement strand
AAGCGCTTTTGCCGGTTTATCGCCTGCTGATCTCGCGTTGACAAGCCCCCGCAGCCGGCCACGGTGAAGCCACCAATGGCCTGGTGCTCCCAATGCATGGCAAAGGTGGCGAACTCCTCCCGCCAGGTGCTGCGATACCGCTTGTCATACAATAAAGCCTTGGCGAACATGGCGCCAGGGTGGTTTCCAACTTCCTCCCTAAGGACAAAGGACTGACCCTTGTTACCCAAAGGAACCCGGCCGGCCAGGCGCTACACTGCTCTCATAGGTGTCCTTCTCCTGGCGGCAGGCCTGCGCCTGGGTCTGGCTACTATCGCCGGGCCCATCATCGATATCGAGAATTTCGAACGGGTAGCCGCCACCATATTGCGGTCGGGCCCGCTTGCGCTCTACCAGGAAACAGAGGGCCAGTACCCCTACCCGCCGGTGTGGTTCATTTGGGAGACCGCGGCCTACATGCTGGCCAGGGGCAGCGCGCTGCCCTTTGCGTTGTGGGTGCGGCTACCAACCATCGCCGCGGACATGGGCATTGTCTGGCTCATCTGGCATTGGACTCGGCACCGGTCGCCAGGGCAGGCTATGTGGCGGAGTTTCGGCTATGCGGTGAATCCCGTGCCGTTGATCATCACCGGCCTGCATGGCCAGTTTGACGCCATTGCCTTGTTTTTCACTCTGCTCGCACTGTACAACCTTGAACACCGCGGTCGATACCTGTCCGCCGCGCTGAACCTGGCCGTTGGCATCGCCGTCAAGTCCTTTCCTGTGCTGCTGCTCCCCCCAGCCCTGCTGCAGCTACGCACCACGCGTGCGCGTACCCTATTCGGGGCCGCGGCGGTAGCGCCTGTGTTGCTATTGTTGCTGCCGTATGTGATTGCCATGCCGTCCGCCTTGTGGCGAGAGCTGTTCGGCTACCGGGGCGCCGCGCTGCTAGGGTTTATGGTGCCCATCCGTACTCTCTATGTGCCGCTTGTGGGCGAGAGCGTGCCCGCAGAGCTGACGCACCAGATCGTCTCGATCTCCGCTTACCTCTTTTTGGCGGCGTATCTGTTTGCTATTTGGTACCAGCAGCGCCGGGGCGCGACATTAGTGAACACCGCGATTGCGATTCTATCCCTGTTCTATCTGGTCTATGCCGGCATCGCGCCGCAATACCTGATCTGGATTGTGCCCTTCATGAGTGTCGGCGATGCCAGCACAGGGCGCCCCCTGCTCCTCTACTCAGCCACAGGCGCGTTGGCCCTGGTAGGCTTCTACGCGTACGCAATTTCGGGGCTCATCCCAGGAACTCAGCTGCTCTCCCGGCCGGTGACGCAGGTGCTTTACGGATTTTCTGGTACTCTATGGTGGTTGGTATGTCTGGTGCTGGTCTGGCACAGCTTCTTTGGGAGCCGGGCAGTGCCTGGCGCTGGCGACATACGGCGCGCTGGACGCTGAACAGGAGATTACCATGCGGGTGCTTTATCTCTACAAAGATTACTATCCAGTCCTGGGCGGCATTGAGAATCACGTCAAGATGCTAGCCGAAGGGCTGCGCGGCTTTGGCGTTGAGACGAAGGTGCTGGTAACGAACACTGGTTCCAAAACTGTTCAGGAGACCATCGAAGGTGTGCCTGTTGTCAAGACCGGCCGGCAGATCAACATTTCGTCCGCTCCAATCAGCCTTTCTTATCCTTGGTGGCTGCGCCGGCTAGAGAGGGACGTGGAGATTGCCCACGCTCATCTGCCCTATCCCCCTGCCGAATTGTCCCATCTACTCTGTGGCCGAAGCCGCCGCTTCGTGCTAACCTATCATAGCGACATCGTACGCCAGCGTGTGCTCGGCGCGCTCTACCGGCCCTTTTTGTGGCAAGTCTTGCGCCGGGCCAGCTTGATCGCCGTCTCAAACCCAGTGTATATCGACGACTCGCCCTTTCTGCGCCGTCATCGTGACAAGTGCCGGGTCGTCCACTTTGGCGTGGACCTGGAGCGCTTTGCCGTCACGCCCGCGCTTTCCGCGCAGGCAGAGCAATGGCGGGCCCGTTTTTCGGGGCAGCTATTGGTTCTCTTTGTCGGCCGGTTGCGCCATTATAAGGGTATCAATGTTCTCATCGAGGCCATGCGCACAGTAGAAGGGGGTCATGCCCTCATCGTAGGGGTAGGTCCCATGGAAACGGAATGGCGAACACTGGCTGCAGAGCTGGGTGTCACAGACCGGGTTACCTTCCTCGGGGAGGTATCGGACGCCGATGTTCTGTCCCTTTACCATGCCGCGGACCTTTTTGTGCTGCCTTCGACGAACCGGGCGGAGACGCTAGGCATCGTGCAGCTGGAGGCCATGGCCTGTGCCCTGCCCGTAATCAGCACAGAGTTGGGTACGGGTACGTCGTATGTCAACCAGCACGAGAAGACAGGGCTCGTGGTCGCGCCGAACGACGCGACCACGCTGGCTGCAGCCCTGCGCACGCTGTTGGCCGACAAGTCATTGCGCCGTACCATGGGCGAGGCAGGCCGCCGTCGCGTTGAAGAGCATTTCACGCGTCAGGCTCTCTTGAAACAAACCCTCGATTTCTACCAGGAAGCACTCGAATCATGAGAGGCAAGCTGCGACGCCGGCCGCTTCTCCCCATGCACCGGCCCATGATATTGTTGATCTTGCTGGCCGGTACAGCACTGCTCTGGTTCCAGCTGGACCGGCTGAGCCTGTCCGTCGATGAGTTCGTCAATGTCATTCTCGAACGGGGTGACTGGCAGGCCATCGTCGCTGACCTGCGCGCCGGTGTAGATCTGCACCCGCCACTGACGCACTTCATCATGAGCGGCTGGCTGCGCCTGGTTGGCGAGTCCGAGTGGACCGTGCGTTTCCTGTGGACACTCGCGGCCATCCTCAATCTGGCGCTCACCTACCGCCTCGCCTTCTTGCTGCTGGACAGAACAACCGGGCTCCTGGCAGCCACGCTGGTATTGACGCTGCCGACTTTCCTGCTTTACAGTCGCTTTGAGAAATACTATTCGCTCACGGTGACCTTCAGCCTGCTGCTGCTGATTGCTGGCATCTATCTCTGGCGTGCACCGACCCCGCGCCGGGCGATCTTCTACACGCTTGCGCTTGCCGCCCTCCTGTACACCGACTACCTGGCGCCGCTCTTCCTGGTCCTGGCCCAGGATATTGTCATGTTTATCTATGGGCGGCGCCGGTCGCAGCTGATTGCCTTTCTCGGTAGCCAGGCACTCGCAGCGCTGCTCTTTTTGCCCTGGCTTGCCGTGCTGGCCGCGCAGGCCCAGACGTTACAGGGCTCCCTGGCCGCTGACCTGGGGGCACGCTGGACCGGCTTTGTCTTGCGACTGGCCTACCTGCCCGTTTCCTTTGGCATGGGTGAGACGATTCTGCCATGGGAAGGCACCGCGATCGTGGGCGCGATCGCCCTCCTGATTGCCGGGGTAGCCGGCATGATGCGCCTCACACGCGGCTGGCGCAGCGGCGACCCGCCGGCCGGCGCGCTGGTCCTGATCATTCTGCTGCTCTCGCTCCTGGGCGCTGCGTGGCTCACCAACTTCGTATTCTCTTCAGTGCCCTTTATCGCCTTCCCGAATCACGTCTTCTTTCTGCTGCCGTTGGTGGCCATCGTGGTGGCAGCTGGCTTGCGGGCCATCCGCAGTTTCGCACCACGCGTCCTCCTCTTCATCTTCATCCTGTTTCCCCGCCTGGTGGGCATTGACAACTATTATCAGGGGCTTGACTATCACAACCCCATCTATGCCGTGCCGATGCGCGAGGTGGCAGAGAAGGTCCTGGCCGAAAGTGCGCCTGGAGATGTGGTGGTCAGCGCCTACGATACCGGCTTTGGCTACTATTATGATCGCCTGACAGCCGCGCCAGGCGCCACCACTTCCCCGCCGGACTCGCTTGTGCTGGGCAAGAGTGCAGACGCAATCCGCGCGCTGGCCGCAGCCCAACCGCCTCGCGTCTGGCTGCTGCGTTTTGGGAGAGATCGCACCGAGGCGCTGGCGCCGGAGCCCGAGGTCGCTGCCTGGCTGGAAACCGCAGGCTACTTCGTGGCGGCTGAAGAGCGCTATGTGCTGCTCAACCTCACGTATGTGAGCGTCAAACAGAATCTCCTGGATCGTGACAGTTACGATGCCAAGCTCTATGTTGACCTCTACCAGCTGCCCGAAACTCCCTAGCTTGCCCATGACCCTTTTCCTGCTCGATGCGCGCACAGCCACATTCCATTTCCCCGGCATCGGCCGCTATGTGGCCAGCCTGGTCCCAGCCCTGACTACGCAGCTGGAAGCGGGCGAATCGCTCCTGCTGGCGGTTGGTTCAGAAGGATTACCCCCTGCGCTCGCGGCATCACAGGCGCCAGCTGTACCGGTGCGAGCTTCCCCCTTCAGCCTGGCGCAGCAGTGGCAGCTGCCGCGGCTCCTGCGACACCTGACTGCGGAAGAGGGCCCTCTTCTCTATCACAGCGCCTACTACCTCATGCCCTACCGGCCGGGCGTGCCCACGGTGCTAACCTTTTACGACCTGATTCCCCTGCTTTACCCGGAATCCGTTTCGCGGCGCGCGCGGCTGCTTTTCCAACTCACGACGCGGTTGGCTCTGCACGCAGCTGACCATGTGCTAGCTATATCAGAGGCTTCGCGCCGCGATCTGCTCACGCGCTTCAAGGTTGCGCCGGAGCGAGTCACGACTGCGCCATTGGCCGCAGCAGCTCGCTTTTCTCCCCAGCCTGCGGCTGCCCTCGACGCGGTGCGCGCGAAATATGATCTACGGACGCCCTTTCTACTCTATGTGGGCATTAACAAACCCCATAAGAATCTGGTTACCCTGGTAGAGGCATTTGTCCGCGCCCGGCGGGGCGCGTGGCGCCTGGTCATCGCCGGCGCCTGGGACCCGCGCTACCCGCAGGCGAGGACTGCGGCGGCAGAGCTGGCGCCCGGCGACGCCGTACGCTTTCTCGGCCCGATTGATGAGGACGACCTGCCCGCCCTGTACGCGGCGGCGGAGGCATTTGTCTTTCCCAGCCGTTATGAAGGTTTTGGCCTGCCGGTTCTCGAAGCCATGGCTTGTGGGGCCGCGGTGGCATGCAGCAATGTCTCAAGCTTGCCCGAGATCGCGGGGGAGGCGGCGCTGCTCTTCCCGCCAGAGGACCAAGAGGCCATGGCCCAAACCCTTGCCCGGCTCATGGACGACGCCGCTCTGCGCACCAGGCTGCGCGAGAAAAGCCTGGTGCGCGCGGCCC
>JACFMY010000682.1 GCA_019455155.1 Caldilineaceae bacterium | reverse complement strand
ATGAACTACATCTATCCAGGGGAAGTGATGATGGAAGCCGTGCGCCAGGAGCATCAACGCAGGGTAGAGAAGGCCATCTGTCATGCTCAAATCTTGCAAGAAGCGGGCCGCCGGCGTCGTATCGAGGAAGCGGGCCAGTTAATCCTGGCCACAGCGATCAGGAAGTTCTTGTACCCTTACCGGGTACGCACGGCAAGGTAAGGTAGTGGGTGACACCATGAAGAACGAAAAAACATTCTATATGAACCTTCAACAATCTGAAATCGACCTTATAAAGAGGACCTTTGCCCTGGTCAATACCATTGGCGATCTGACGGCCAGATTCTTTTACGAAAGACTCTTCGAGCTAAGCCCGGAGACACGGCTGCTCTTCACAGGCAATATGCAGAACCAGCGCGGCAAGTTCATGGCGACCCTGAACTTCATCGTCCAAACACTGGATCAGCCGCAGACGCTCCAGGCAACAACCAGGAGGCTCGGCCGTGAACATGCCCGTTATCATGTCTCAGAGGAACACTATCAATTGGTAGGCGACGCGCTGCTCTGGTCCCTGGAAAAGGCGCTGGGACCCGCTTACACATCCGAAGTGCATAGCGCCTGGGGAAAACTCTATACGCTGCTTTCCGATCTGATGAAGGATGGCGCCCGGCAAGACAGTACAGGGTGAGCGATCTCCCTGTTCAAGCGGCGTCCCGGGCTGCAACATCGCCTATGGAGATGGATTGCAGATCGTCTCTCCAAGGATCTCCAGCACCTGGTCGTCAAACGCATCCACCTGGTTGGATAGGGCCGCCGCTTTGACGATTTCGGCAGGCCATTTGCGGGTTAAGTCGCTCAGCAGTTGTCTGGCCTTCTCCTGATGAATAGACCAACAGGCCGGGTGATCGATGACTCGCTCAAGCAGCGCAATCGCCTGTATCTGTTTGGCGATTTGCTGCGCCGTCTCGCCCTCGGCCAATTCGCTCTCGATCACCGCTAAGGTTGCATAACAGAGGAGTGCAAGCGTCAGCGCTGGCATCTGGCGAATGTCGTAGGCCAGTTTGAGCGCCTCGCGCACGTAAACGCGGCTGTTCGTCAGATTGCCCCGATAGTAGAGCGACTCGGCCAGGCAGCAGAGATTCAGGGCAGTGAAGAGAGAACTCCCCACTTTGCGGGCGATCTCCAGCCCTTCCCGGGCCTGAGATTCTGCCTGTGCGTAGTGCTCGGCATCGTTGTTGATCTGCGCCAGCACACTGAGCCGGCTGCTGATGTGAAATTGATGGTTCATGTGCCGGCAGAGGTCGAGACTTCGTTCCATAAACGCTTGTGCTTCTGCCCATGTCTGGCTTCCGCCAGCCCAGGCCACCATCCCCAGCCCTCCCCAGGCCAGAGAAATGCCCAACTGGTGGCCGATCCGTTCAAAATAGGAGAGGCTTTCGTTGTAGTGCTGGCTGGCGGCCGCGTAGTCTCCACAACAGAAGGAGACCCAGCCCAGGGCATCCAACGCCCAGCCGATCCAATCAGGGCGGCCGAGTTCCAGGCTGATGGAGAGGCTCTCGGCGGCGCAGGCTTTGGCCTCTGCATATTGGCCGGTGTAAACATAGAGCTGAGCTAATTCGTGCTGTACATCGGCTTCGCCACCCCGGTAACCGGTTTGCTGGTAGAATGCCAATGCCTGGCGCAAGTTCGCCTCTGCGTCGTCGGTTTCTCCTTGCCAGCGGGCAATCGAACTCAGGACCACAGCCATATCCATCTCTTCTTTGCGCAGACCAAGCTGCCGCGCCAGAACCATGGCCAGTTGCGTGTCGCTGCGGGCAAGGTCGTAGTCGCCCAGAAAATAGTGAAACTCCCCACGCATACCGTAGAGGGTGCGCAGGACCGCGGCGTCGATGTCCTTCTGCGTGAGCTGGCGCGCGGCCGGGGCGCGCCAGGGGCCCTGGCTCAGGGCGAGGGCGAGCGCGAGGGCCACGATGGCGCCCCACAGCGCACCCGGGTGGTGCCAGACAAGACGCGTGCGCGACGGCCGGGGCGGCGTGGCCGGCGCTGGCGACGCCGGTTCTGGGTCGCCCGCCTGCGCGGCCATCCCGGCGGGCGGGGCCGGCGGCGTCGATCGGCTGTAGAGTGCGGTGCGGCGCATGATGCATCCCGGACAGCGGAAGGGTGATGGGATGCACGGTAGCATGCTTTGGTCCGCAACGCGACCCACACGACACCATGGACCCAACTGCCAGCCTGAACGAGACGGCGGAGACCCTCTGGGTACTCGACTGGAGTGAAGCACAGGCGGGCTGGAACTGGGCGGCGCAGGACGGCGATGGCAAGTGGTACTGGTACCGCACGCGGCCGATCCTCGGACTGGCCGGCCAGATCTGGCGCGCCAACTCGCGC
>JACFMY010000051.1:16902-23110 GCA_019455155.1 Caldilineaceae bacterium | reverse complement strand
AAGGGTTAGGTCGAGAATGTGCACGCCAATGTCAATGCACGAACCGCCGCCGCTCAACTCACGCCGCACAAAGGTGGAGGTTGGGATGAGTCCATTGCGCCGTAACATCCACGCGCGGGCATGGTAGATGTCACCCAATGCGCCCGACTCGATCTCCCGCTTCATGCTTTGGGCGCTCGCCTTGAAGCGGAAGTGCTGGGCGGTCATGAGGAGCTTGCCCGCACGGTCACGCGCCTCGATCATTTGGCGAATCTCGTCTGGGGTAGGCGCCAGCGGCTTTTCACAGATGACATGCTTGCCGGCGTCGAGCGCGGCCAACACCAGGGGCGTGTGCAGCCGGTTTGGGGTGCAAATGTCAATGATATCAATCTCAGGGTCGCTCAGCACCTCGTTGACGTCGATGGTCAGGCGACTGATACCGAAGGTACGCCCGAAGTCTTGCAGCACTGGGCCGTTGATATCTGCGGCGGCGACAACCTCAGCGTACTCCGACGCCTGCCAACCGGGCATGTGCCACCGCGCGATGCCGCCCGTGCCGATCATGGCCACCTTGAAAGGCTTGTTCATCTCAACCTCCACTTATCCACAGCAAAGAAATAACAGGACCCGCGCAGCAGCACATGTATGGACAGCCAGGGTCGAGCTTGGGGCTCATTGAGCCACTCGATACCAACTCAGGCTGCACCCGATTCGTATGTGACTGCGTGGGTCCTGTCAATCAAGAGAGAATAACAACAAAAAGTATGCACCAATCGCGCCCGGCTCACAAATACATCATAGGGGCGATTCACAAGGACATGTATAATGCTTCAGACAATCCAAGCTGACGGTGCCCAACGTTACAAGATAAGGACGACCGATAATGGATGAACAGCTCTGGGACATGAACACGACGGTGGGCGACCTCCGCCGTGCCGTCCATGACTTTGTCGATGCACGCGACTGGTATAAGTATCACACCCCCAAGAACCTGGCCATGAGTATCGCCATCGAAGCTGCCGAGATCATGGAGCATTTTCAGTGGCTGTCCCTGGAGGAGAGCAAGGGGTTGGCAGAGGACGACGATCTACGTGCAGAGATTGCTGATGAACTGGCTGACGTACTCATCTACTGCCTCAGCTTTGCCAACAGCGCAGGTATTGAGGTCAGTGATGCCATACACCGCAAGCTGAATCGTAATCAAACCCGCTTCCCGGTGGAGGAGGTACGCGGTAAATTAGGCCACACATGAATTGCCCAGTCATCGACACGATCTAGAGCAGGAGCGACCTGTGATTCGCCCGGAGAGTACTACAGACGCTGTTGGATTGCAGCGTACCACCTGTGCCCGCATTCCCACCGGCTACGGCACCTTTCAGCTGTGTCACTACACCAATCGCCGTGACCACCGCGAGCATCTGGCATTGGTCATGGGCGATGTGCGCGACGGTGAAGCGGTGCTTGTGCGCGTACACTCCGAGTGTATGACCGGCGATACCTTTGGCTCCTTGCGTTGCGATTGCGGTGAGCAACTCCACACCGCCATGCAGCGCATTGCGGAAGCGGGCCGTGGCGTGATCGTTTATCTGCGCCAGGAAGGCCGCGGGATCGGCCTGGCCCAGAAGCTGCGCGCCTACAACCTGCAAGACGATGGCTATGACACCGTGGAGGCCAATCTATTGCTTGGTCACCAGGCGGACGAACGCGAGTATTGGGCAGCCGCGGGTATTCTCCAGGACCTTGGCGTTCACTCCATCCGGCTGCTCACCAATAACCCGGCAAAGATCGAGCACCTGAGTGAGCAGGGCATTGTCATCGTCGAGCGCGTGCCGCTGCAGCCCCATGTGCATGCCGAAAACGCCGTCTATCTCCAGACCAAGGTTGAGCGCATGCGCCACCTGCTGCAGCTGCCTCCCGTGCCAGCTACAGCCATGGGTATGGAGCTGCCAGCAGAGCTGGTCCAGCGCACCAACGATCTGCAAGCGCGCGCGGCCGCGTACTATACCCAGTGTGCCAAGCCCTTTGTAACTGTCACTTATGCCCAGAGTCTGGATGGCAGCATTGCCGCCAACGGGAGTGCCCCCCTACAGTTGAGCGGGCCTGTTTCGATGGCGATGACCCATGCCCTGCGCGCCGCCCATGATGCCATTCTCGTCGGCGTTGGCACTGTGCTCGCCGACGACCCGCAGCTGACCGTGCGGCTGGCGGCCGGGAACCACCCCCAGCCCGTGGTCGTAGACAGCCGCCTGCGCTTCCCCCTGCACGCACGGCTGCTGCACCACCCGCGGGGTGTGTGGATCGCCACGACGACAGAAGATGGGGCTCACGCAGTCCAGCTGGCGTCGTCCGGCGCAACCATGCTTCGCTTGCCCGGCGACGGCGACGGCCACGTGGATCTACACGCGCTGCTTCGCGAGCTCGGCCAGCGGGGCGTCCGTAGCGTCATGGTGGAAGGGGGCGCACAGATCTTGTCGAGTTTCATCCGGGAGCGGCTGGTACAGCAGGTGGTCGTAACCGTGGTGCCACGGCTGGTAGGAGGTCTGCCCGCGCTCGATCTATACGGTCCACGCTCCCGAAACGGCGCCACACCAGGTTCACGGCTCAAGGAGCTCGCCTATTTCCCGGCAGGCGACGATCTGGTCGTCTGGGGCGAGCCAGATTGGAGCTGCTGACGCGGCATGGTGCGCCAAAGTCTCCAATTCACCACGCCACACCGCGCGGAAATCGTGGAGGAACCGCTGCCAACACCAGCAGCCGGGCAGGTGCTGGTTGCCACCATGATCTCGGCAATTAGCGCCGGTACCGAGCTGCTTTTCTACCGGGGCCAGCTGCCCATTGGCGTCCCGGTGGACAGCACGATTGCTTCGCTCAGCGCCCCCTTGCACTATCCACTGCGCTACGGTTACGCTTGTACAGGACGCGTGATGGCCTGTGGCACGGCGGTGGACACCTCCTGGCAGGATCGTCTGGTCTTTGCGTTCCATCCCCATACCAGCCACTTTCTTGCCCAGCCCAGTGACCTCTTGCCGCTGCCGGAGGGAATCATCCCTGAACAGGCCGCGTTCCTACCCAACATGGAGACGGCGGTCAATCTGGTAATGGACGGACGGCCAGTGATCGGTGAACGGGTCGCCGTCGTCGGCGCGGGTGTGGTAGGCTTGCTGGTTACGGCGCTGCTGGCGCGTTTTCCGCTGGCCGATCTACGGGTCGTTGAGCCGCTGGCGGCGCGGCGCAGGTTGGCAGAGCAGATCGGAGCCATCCGTACTGCAGCGCCAGATGACTTTGGCTCGCTAAATGATGCGGAGGCGGCCGATCTCACCTTCGAGTTGTCTGGCACGCCGGCCGGCCTCGACACCGCGATCGCGCTGACCGGCTTTGCTGGCCGAATTGTCATTGGCTCCTGGTACGGCGAGAAACGCGTGGCCATCGATCTGGGCGGCCGCTTTCACCGTAGTCGCATCCAGTTGGTGAGCAGCCAAGTGAGCACGCTAGCCCCCATGTGGTCAGGCCGCTGGGACAAGGCCCGGCGGCTCAATGTGGCCTGGGAAATGCTCAAGACGGTGGAGACCGCCCCGCTTGTCACCCACCGCATACCAATCGCGGCGGCGCCCTCGGCCTACATGCTGCTGGACAGTGCTCCCCAGGATGCGGTGCAGATTCTATTGACCTATGATTGATGGTGGAGAAATCATCCCATGTATACACTGGCCGTACAGCGCGATTTTGTGGCCCAACACTACCTCATTGGCGGCGATTGGGGCGCAGAAAACCAGCTGCATTCGCACCATTATCAGCTTGAACTCAATCTCGAAGGTGATCGCCTCGATCAACATGGTTACCTGGTCGACATTGTGGCGGTCGAAGCGGCGCTTGACGCCATCGTTGCCTATTACCGTGACCGGACGCTCAACGATCTCCCCGAGTTTGCCGGTCTCAACCCCAGCATCGAGCACTTCACGCGCATCGTCTGCGGCACCCTGGCGGAGCGGATCGCGGCGCCAACACTGACCGCCCTCTCGGTCAGAATTTGGGAGAACAATATCGCCTGGGCTGCCTACCGGCAGCAATTGCGGGATGCATGATGCGCGCGGGCCTGGTGATTTACGACAGCCTCGATAGTTTGTCCGGGGGATACTTGTATGACCGGAAATTGGTGTCTAGTTTGGTTGCGGATGGTGTGCAGGTTGAGTTATATAGTATAGCTAATAATGGCTACACGAAAAATCTATTGCACAATATCGATCCTGCCTGGACACGCCGCCTCCGCACAGCGCCTGTAGATGTCATGCTCCAGGACGAGTTAAACCACCCCTCTCTCGTTGCCCTCAACTACCGGCTCAAAAAACAGATTCCCTACCCGACTGTCGCCGTCGTCCACCACCTGCGTGGCAGCGAATCCCACCCCGCCCTGCTGGTCAAGCCCTATCGCTGGATAGAAAGGCTTTATGTTAATAGCGTGGACGGCTTTATCTTCAACAGCCGCACGACCCAGGCCAGCGTCGAAGCGCTCCTCCGGACACCGAAACCGGCCATTGTCGCCTACCCGGCAGCCGATCACCTGCCCGGCCCTGCCATGGACATGGCGGAGGTCACGGCCCGCGCCCACCTCCCCGGCCCTCTGCGTATTCTGTTTGTCGGCAACGTGATCCCGCGCAAGGGCCTGCACACGCTCCTCGCAGCCCTGAGGGCCTTGGATTCCATCGACTGGCATTTGACGGTGGCCGGCCGCCTGGATGCCGCGCCTGCCTATGTGGCCCAACTACGCCAGCAAGCCGGCCAGCTCGCCCTCCGTGACCATGTTGCGTGGCTCGGTCCAGTCTCCGATGAGGCGTTGGCCGGCCTGTACCGCCAACACCATCTGCTGGCCGTCCCCTCCTATGAAGGCTTCGGTATCGTCTACCTGGAGGCTATGCGCTTTGGCCTGCCCGTGCTGGCAACCACGGCTGGCGCGGCCCACGAGATCGTCACCCACGGCCACAACGGTTTCCTTGTTGCGCCGGGAGCAGCCGTCCCGATTGCCAGCGCCATCGAGCAGCTGGCGTACGACCGGCAGCTGCTCCTTGCCATGAGCATGGCCGCATTGCGCCGCTACCAACAACATCCCAGCTGGGAAGCAAGTATGGGCCAGGCGCGGGCCTGGCTCCATGCATTTGTTCACAGCCACCACCCATCTGCCCAACCACGCCTATGAGCCTCCCTACCCAGCCAGACGCGTACTCATTCACGCGCTATCTGTCCGCCAAACGATCCGTCGATGACCGCGCCCTCAACCGGCACGTCTATGCAGCGCTCCAGTCTCACGTCACGGCGCAGCTAGCCGCGCTAGACCGGCCGTTGGCGGTGCTGGAGATCGGCGCCGGCATCGGCACAATGGTCGACCGGCTGTTGGCCTGGAACCTCTTTGGGGACCAACGCGATGGCGTCCACTACACCGCGCTCGACGCCGAGGCAGACAACATCAGCACCGCGCAAGCGCGGCTGGCTAGCCGGCCGGAGTGGCTCTCCCTGCGCCTGGTGACTGAGGATGCATTGGCCTTTGCGCAACGGCCTGAGCAGCAGCAATATGACCTGCTCATCGCGCATGCGGTCCTTGATCTGCTGGACATGGACCGGGCCCTGCCGCTGTTACGCCGTCTGCTGCGGCCAGATGGCAGCTTCTACTTCACGATCAACTTCGACGGCGCCACCATTCTTCAACCTGCCATCGACCCCAGTTTTGATACTCTCATTGCGGCAGCGTATCATGACACCATGGATACGCGGATTGTGGACGGACTTCCCTCCGGGGACAGCTGCACGGGCCGCCATCTCTTTAGCACACTGCCTGCCCATGGCTTTCGCATTGCTGCGGCAGGTAGTTCGGATTGGGTAGTGCACGCTATTGACGGCGAGTATCCCGAGGACGAGCGATACTTTCTGCATTTCATCGTGCAGACCATGGCTGGCGCGCTTCGAGACCACCCGCACATCGACGCGCGCGCGTTTGCCGACTGGATCAAGCAACGGCACGAGCAGGTCAGCCGCGGGGAGCTCATCTACATCGCGCACCAACTGGACTTTTTCGGCATTGCCGGCTCATAACCTGTCATTCGTGGTGGCCTGGGCCATGCGTCTCTACGCGCGCGTTTGCACCGGGCGCGCCTGACGCGGCCAGTATCCATGACAGGTGTGAGGAGGACCGGCTAGACTCGGACGGACAACATGCAAGCAACACAGCGCTCCAACGGCC
>JACFMY010000051.1:8643-16892 GCA_019455155.1 Caldilineaceae bacterium | reverse complement strand
GCGACACTCATTGTTGTGGCCAGCGCCTATCTCATGTTCGTCGTACTTGGCCTGCCTGAAGGCATGCTGGGTGTGGCCTGGCCATCCATGGTGAGTACGTTTGGCCTCCAGCTTGGCCAGATGGGGACCCTACTGCTGGCCGCTACGACTGGCTTCTTGATTACCAGTTTCAATGCTGGCCGGCTGATTGGGCGGGTAGGGATTGTGTATCTGATCATCGCGAGCTGCGCCGTACGTGGGCTTGGCCTGCTCGGCATGGCTTCTGCGCCCGAATGGCCCTTGCTGGTCGCCGCGGCCTTCGTTTTTGGCGTAGGTAGCGGCGCGATTGATGCGGGGATGAACACCTACTTCGCCATCAATTTGAGCCCGCGGCTAATGAACTGGCTGCACGCCAGCTTTGGTCTGGGGGCCACGCTAGGACCAATCTTGATGACCACTCTGCTCAGTCTGGGTGTGCTGTGGCGGTGGGGCTATGTAATTGTCGGTATTGTGCAAATCGCGGTGGCGTTTGTGATCTTCGCCCGCGCAGGGGCGTGGCAGTTACGTGCAGCCGGCGAAGACGAGGCTGAGCGTACGCGCAAAGCGGAACGCAAACGGCTGTCGGCCACGCTCCTGCGCCCCATTGTCTGGGTCAATATCGCGCTCTTTTTCTTCTATGCTGGCACGGAGGTGACCGCCGGCAACTGGAGCTACACGCTCTTTACCGAAGGGCGCGGGATTCCCGTGGCGGTCGCCGGTTTTTGGGCCGGCTTTTACTGGGGGAGTTTCACGATTGGCCGTTTTGTCTTTGGCATTGTTGCCGACCAGATCAAGGTGGTCAACGCCATTCGCCTCATGTGCATCATAGCCATCGGCAGCGCGGCGCTTATCTGGTGGAATCCGGTCGATTGGGTCAGTTTTGGCGGGTTGGCTGTGCTGGGTTTTGTCATGGCTCCGATCTTTCCACTCCTGGTATCGGCAACGCCCACGCGGCTTGGTGTGGCAGACGCCAACAACGCCATTGGATTTCAGGTTGCGGCTGCAAGTCTGGGTATCGCTGTCCTCCCGGGCTTCGCTGGCATCCTGGCTGACCAGATGCACCTTGAGATCATCGGCCCTTACCTGGTAACGGCTAGCATTATTATGACTCTGTTGCACGAGATCGCCATACGTGGGAAGAGCGATTGACCTTCGACGGAGCTTGTGTCGTTTCAGTTGAGTGCCAGAAGCTCCAGCGGGTTGATGAGTCTGCCAAAGTCCCGAATCTCGAAATGCAAGTGAGGGCCGGTGCTGTTGCCAGTGGAGCCCACCGTGCCGATGACCTGCCCCTGGCCAACAACATCGCCCTCCTGCACCAGGATGCGATCCAGGTGCGCGTAGAGGCTCACATAGTCAATGTTGTGGTCGACGATGACGAAACGGCCGTAACCCTGGTCGTTCCAGCCCGCGCGCACGACGACCCCGCGATCTGCCGCGGTGACGGGCGTGCCCGCGGGCGCCGCGAGGTCGATGGCCCGGTGGTCGTACCGGTAGCTCTGGCTTAGCCAGCCGTAGACCGGCCAGGCGAAGCGCCCGCTCCCGTACGGCCAATCGCTAGGCACCGGCCCCATGGTGGGGGTCGTGTGCCGCGCGGCATTGCCTTTGGCAAAGACCACAAAGGGAGACGTGTTGACCGGCATATTGAGCATGACGGTGAGGAAATCGACACCCTGGGGCACAGGATTGGCGGCTAGCCAGTTCTCTGGCAGGGGCACGGGAATACGCAAGTGTGTTCCCGGCACGAGCTGTACGTCCGCTAGCGGCGTGGTTGCCAGCCCGTTCCAGGGTAGCTGGTGTATCGCTTCGGCGGATGTCAGATAAATGCCGGCAATGGAGACCAGCGCGTCGCCTGGCTGGACTCGGTGGCAGGCCACATTCGCTGGCGGCAAAGACAGCACATCACCAATTACCAGGGGCGTGCCCACCGTAAAGTCGGGAGCGATGGCACATGGCACATCGTCCAGATCAAGGCCGGTTTCCAGGGCCACAGTGAAGAGCGTATCAGCCGGCCTGACCACATAGACGTTGGGGCGATCCCCCGGCACATGCATGGGCTGTGGGGGCGCTGGCGTGGCCACAGCAGCCGCCGGCGTTGGCGTGGGAAAGGTCGTAGGCACGGGCGTGGTGATATCGTCCGGCTGGACAACTGGCTCGTCCTGAGCGCGCAGAGCCGCGCTGGCGCCGGCCGCCAACATTGCCAGCAACACCGCCGCCATCAACATCACCCATCGCCTGCCGTACACCATAAACGATTAACCGCCGCTTTCTCCCGTGGCAGAGTTGTTGCCCGCATTGCCCGGCGTGATCGCGATCACCTTGCCGCTGCTTACATCCGTCACCCAAATGCGGCCGCCGGGCCCTACCGCAATCCCAACGGGCCGCACTTCATGCTGCAGCAGCTGGGCGAGGTTCCAGGCCCCTACCACATCGCCGGACGGCGACCGCTTCACAACGTGGCCTGTTTCAGGCTCGGTCATATACAGAAAACCATCGCTATCGGCCGCGATGTGGGGGCTATCCAGGGTGTCCGCCGCGGGAAAAGACCAGGTGCGTTCCTGCTGTCCAGCGGCAGTATACCGCACAAGCCGGTAGTTGCCGCCGTCCACCACGAAAATATCGCCGCCAGCACCGATAGCCAGGTCGACCGGCTGCGCGTCGTCGCCGGCCCAAACTGGCATCTGGCCAGATATGGTCCCATCGCGGTACAGAGCGACGATCTGGCTGCCCGCTGTGTTGGCGATCCAGATCCGTCCATCGTTGCCGGCAAAGAGCCCGCGCGAGCGTTCAAGGAACGTCTGGTCTGTGGGGACCTCGCCCAGGGGCTGGCCATCCCTTGCGATCAGGTGGAGGCGTCCTGCCCCCGCATCCAGGACCAGCAGATCGCCGTCCTGCAGGGCAAGGTCGGATAGCTCCAGCAGGCCCGTGCCGTCGCCCTCCCAACGACCGATCTCCACGCCGTCAGTTGCGTATACGACAACCCTGCCGCTCCCCGCCTCTGCCACGTAGACACGGCCATCCGCGTCAACGGCAATGCCCCGCGGCAACTGCAAACCTTGAACCATTACGTGGGCGGTGCCTGCCAACGGCGGCACCACAGGTTGTGGACCCTGGATCGGAGACGCGCCGTCAATGAATGCGGCCAGCTCTGGAATCGAAACACGGGCATAATTGCCCTGTGGTGGGAAGAGGACGTCGGGCGGCACAAGCTGGAATGCGCCGCCAGGCGGCTGCCAGTAGAGATTTATATGCGTGTGGTCCGTTCGATCGGCGAAGCGTATGCGAATATCGTGGAGGCCCGCATTCAATGGCATCTCACCATCGAAGAGCACATTTGGCGTCGCAGCGCTCACTACCTCGCGCGCATCGATCCACAGCGTCGACTCGTCTATGGACTCCAGGGCAAAACGATAGATGCCTTCCTGTGGAACGGCAATCTTGCCGGTCCACTCGACGGTGTAGGGACGCGGGAGCGGCGTCACATGAATGTAACGGCCAAACCGCGCGTCGATGCGGCTGTAGGTCTCCGGTGTGGCCCATGCGCCGTTGGCGTAATAGCGGCCAAGCAGCCCGTTGCCCAGCAGTGGCAGGGTATAGAGCGCGGTCGCCGGCACGGGTTCAATCGCGCCGTCAGGCGTGCGCCAGGCAAGGCTGAAGCGCCCCGGCCCGCTGGCAGCCCGCACGCGAACAAAGTGGTTCCCTTCGGCCAAGGGCAGGCTCGCCGAGAGGATCCCTGTGCCCGAGATAACGACCTGCTCGCCTATGCGGAGCTCGGCATGCGCCGGGCTCTGTAGAAAGAAGTCATAGCGCCCGTAGGTGCTCGCATGGAGCACTCCTGTCCACTCCGCGGAAAACGGTGGGGGCACGGGGGGCGCGTTGTGCCAGTCGAAGTCAAGCCCGGCATCCTTGCGCACGAGGGCTGGCTCGCCCTCCCAGCGTGTATTGGCATAATAGCGACCATTTAGCCCCTGAATCGAAGCAATGTCCGCTGGTGCCAGCCGCACGACAAAGAGGACCGGTGGCCCAGGCACCGGCGGCTCGATCTCTTCGAAGTGCGCGTCCGGATAGACCCGCCGTGCCTCGTCATACAGAGCGCGGCTGTCTGCATTGAGCACCAGCAGCGCGTTGCGGCCAGGCGCAAAGTCAAGGGGAAAATAGTCGGTCGTGTTCAACTCACGGTAAGCAGCTGCATCGCGCGCCAGAAACTTGATCGTGGGGTGTCCGTGAAAGAATGCGGTGACATAGGCATCGGTATCGGGCGCCAGGCCGGCCAGCAGGTGTGCGGCCAGGGTCTCCGGGGTCGAGTAGGCATTCCACACAGCAAAGTCCCCTGCCTGGCGCACAAAATAGGTGTGGAAATTGAGCCCGGCCACAAGCAGCATCACCACACCTACGACCCAGCCAAAGACTTGCGGATAGAAGCGGCCTGCACTCCCATCCCACGCGTGCCATAGCAGGGCCACCGGTACGGTGGCCAGAATGTAGGCTGGCGGCAAAGCTCCGTTGGCGCGCAGTGACTGCGGAGCCTCAAAGCTCAGAGAGAGAATGCCACCCAACAGGGCCACAACCGGCCACAGTAAGAGCAACAGAAACCGCGGGTCTGCGGCCCGGCGCAGCGCGTAGAACGCGCCCAGCGCCAACAGGGTTGCCGACACGCTGTCCAGCATGGGGCTGCCTGGCAGGTTGTGGCGCCCATTGGGATCCCCGCGCCAGTTGAACATCAGGAGATGGCGGCGCACATTGTCCGCCAATGCCGCCCACCTGTCGATCACGTCCCGGCTGGCGAAGATAAAGGTGTCTTCGACGCGGGCCCAAAAGATCTCGGGATGTTTGTACGCATAGAGCGCGACAGGCGCCACCACCAGGATGGCCACCAGCGCCAGCATGCCCAATCCGGCCCAAAAGCGGGCCGCCGGCAGCTGCCGTTGGCGCCAGAGATAGATGCCGAGGTAGTGCAGCAGAAAGAGAGCAATTACCGGTACGAACAGGCGAAACGAGGTGTAGAAGCAAAGCCCCAGCCCCAGGCCCAACCCAGCCAGGGCATAGTCGTAGATCCGCTGTGTACGAAGCGCACGCAGCAGAAAGCCGGCCGTCCAGAGCGTGAAGAGGGGCGTGGTCGTCGTCGCATACATGCCAAAGCGGCTCAGCGTGACCAGCCAGCCCGACACGGCTAGCAGGAACGCCAGCACCAACCCAACGCGCCGGCCAAAGAGCTCGCTGCCCACCAGGTAGCCAGCAGGCACGGTCAACACGCCAAAGAGCACGCTCACGAGCCGAATGGACTGGGTGCTCTCGCCGAAGAGCGTAAACGCAGCCGCGGTGAGATAGAGATAGTGGGCGGGGCCGTTGATGGCGCCCTCGAAGATGGGACGAAAGCCCGGCGTCTCCAGAATGCGGAGCGCCTGCAGACCGTGCTCGGCCTCGTCATACCAGGTGCCAAAGGGAAGCTCGTTGAAGCGGAAGAGGCGAAAGAAGAGGGCAACCAACACCACGGCTGCCACTGCCGTCCACAGCCTCCGTGGCCAGGCGTCAACACGCACGCCACGCCCATCAGGATCGCGCCCATCAAACAGCCGCGCGGCAATTAGGGCCGCGGCCACGCTTGCTATGTGCAGCCACCAGGCATCGGTGGCAACGGGTTCCGCCGCGTAGAAGCGGCGCCACGCGATCGCTGAAAGCAACACCGCGGCGCCGGTAAGGGCCGCCGCGATCCACGGCAGCCGGCCGCGTGGTAGTGGTGCAGCCGTGCCCAGGGGCAGTGGCCTCTCTGTCGCCGCGTCAGCCCGCCAGAAGACGACGACAAAAAGCAACGCCCCGGCGCCAAACCAGACCGCGGCGTCGAACAATGAATCGTCCTGTAATGCACGCTGCCCCAGGTAGGCCAATACCACGGCCGCAATACCCAACAGCAGCGGACGGATACTGGTCAATTGCATGGAGATTGGGGAGTTGGACTGGTGAGTACGCATGACGGCATGGGGATCAAGCGGTATGGGCTGCCTGTGCAGTGCACAGGCAGCCCAGGTCCAATGGGGCCCGGCAATCCTCAATCCCCATGCCTCAAGCTATCCCCTACTCTTTCACTTCTGGAAATACCATCACTCGATTGTTGCCCGCGTCGGCTACCACTACAGCAGCCGCGGAAAGATCCGCGGTGATGCCGTTGGCCAGGCCAATACGGTTGGCATCGACGCCGCTGCCGCCGAAGGCCCCACGCACCGTGCCGTCACGGTTGAAGACGATAATCAACGCCGTGGCCGGATCCGTGGCATAGATGGCGCCATCGGCCAGAACGGTCAGGAAAGGCTTCTGGCTGACCTCACGGCCGGACCAGCCAGGCACGAGGAACTCGCCTAGATAGTCCATTTCGGTCGAGAAACGTTGCACGCGCCCATTCCAGGAGTCAGCCACCAAATAGCTGCCGTCCGTTGGGTCAACCGTCACGTCGGTGGGCTCTTCAAAGCGGCCGGCAATCACGCCGCCACCGCCTATCTGTTCGATCAGCTCGCCTCCCGGCGTAAACTTCAAAATACGCTTGTTGCCCGTGTCCGCGACCAGAAGGTTGCCGTCGAGATCGATGGCCAGCCCGCGAGGACCAAAGAGCGCATTGGGGTCGCCTAGCTCAGCGTTCGTGGTGGCAAAAATGCCCCACTTGCGGAGCAGATTCCCTTCAAGGTCGAAGACCTGAATGCGCCCGTTCCATGTGTCGGCCACATAGAGCGAGCCTTGCGGGTCCACGACCACGCCCCAAGGCTCGTAGAACTGGCCATCGCCAACCACGGCCGGTCCAGCCGCGCCATCTGGGTCCGTGCACGGCGTGTTCTGGGGGTCATTGACATTACAGAAGCTGCCAAATGAGCGCAGATAGTTGCCGTCACGGTCGAGAATGACAATGCGGTGGTTGCCGCTGTCGGCGATCACCCGTTCGCCTGCGGGTCCTATTGCCACGGCGCGGGGTGAAACCAGCGGCAGGCCGCCGTAATCACCGGTGTAGATCTGACCCGCAGTCACGATGCGCAGCTGTTCGGGACCAAGCACCGGAATGTCCGGGGTCTCCTGCGAGACCGGCAGGACAGCCAGATCCCAGATCTGGGCCGCCAGGTCGCGGCGCACGTACATATCGAACTCGCCCTGGTAGGGCCAATGGGCCAGATCACGGAAGGTGGCAAGGTTATCGGGGTTGCGATACTTGCGGAAGGCAATGATATCGAAGACACGCTGCCGTTGAGCCGGGTCCGCGATCGCGCCCCACAGCCTGTCCCAGGTCAGGTCAAAGTAATCCATCTCCGGCCACCACATGCGCCGGTATGTGCGCTTGATGTAATCGCGCGCCATGTAGGGCTCTACCTTGGGACGATTTTCCGGTCCCACGATTACGACCGGGGCGCTCATGGCATCCGGCGTCGGGTTGTTGCCATAGAACTTCGCGTTGGGATAGAGCCGCATGTACCAGCTAAAGGGCCACGCGCTGTCGTCGTCGTAGGCGACCACGATGTTTCGCTCACCCACGGTGCGCTGGCTGATGGTGTCAATCTCGTCGAGCGCCCGCTTGATATCCGGCCCACCGTGGGCATAGACGAGATATTCGGTGGCCATATCGTAGTTGATGTAGTTGAGAGTGAAGGTTGTGCGCACGGCCAGCACGAGCAGCAGGCCAGCCAGCCCAACGGCCAGCAAACGCATTCCCTCTTGGAAGCCAGCCTGCACAACCCAGAAAGTGCTGTAGAATACGACCGCACCCAACGATCCCAGGATCAGGAGCCACTGCAGAACGCGGCCGGCCGCCGGATCACTGCCCGGATTTGATAATGCGACCAACATGATCAGGGCCAGGATCATCAGCGCAGGCGCGGCAAAGGTGACCAGCCAGGTGCGCTTCTCCCATGCCGCTTGCCAGTCAATGCGGCGCAACGTGTAGCCAAGCCACCAGCCGCCGAACACGCACATGGGCAATGCGATGTGAACAAGCAGCCACGGCATCTTCTCACCGGCCACTGTGTAGGCAATCCAGCTCGCGGCGGTCCACCAGATGCCAAACAGGACGAAGATCAGGCGGTTGCTGCGCAGGTGCTCTGGCGCGGTTGCCTGCAGCGCACGTTCTTCTTCCCTGCGGGGCGGCGCCAGATCTGCGGCGACGACTGGGTCCCAACCGGTTACCCTGGCGAACGGCCGTGACAGGTTATAGGCCACGGTTGCAATGCCACCGATACTAAGGACCGCGGGCAAGAATTCAT
>JACFMY010000051.1:0-8633 GCA_019455155.1 Caldilineaceae bacterium | reverse complement strand
CGCCAGCCCTGTAGCACGTAATAATAGACCGGCTGATTGCCGCGCTTGACTGCCTGTTGGCCCAGCCAGTAACCGAGGCTGCCTACTACACCCGATGCCAGGCCGTTGACGGTATTGGTGAAGAATGTCGTGAAGAAAACGACCTGAATCAGCCAGAAGAGACCCATGAGCAGCGCCCAATGGACCAGTTGCGGTCGCCAGCGGCCACCTGCCTCCTCATCCCCGTCGTGGCCATTGCCAAACCAGAGCACGCCGATGCCCGCTGAACCCAGCAGGCAGACTCCGACCATGATGGCCAGCCGGATGATCAGCTCCTGGCTGGTGTAGTTCGCTATGTCCATGAAAATCGAGGCGTCACCGCCCGTGAAGATGAAGACAAAGGGCGCCAAGAAGGGTAATGCCATGGTCAACATGATCACCGCCAGGTCGGCCGGGGCGCTGCGGCGCAGGCCAGACCATTTACCCCGCAGGAAGATCACGAGCAACACGAGGGAGATCGCCCCGGCAATCGCCAGACCGATCATGCCGATTAGGTCGTTCTTGGCATACTCATGGAAGAGGTACCAGAAACCGCCGCCAATCAGCAGCGGCGCCGCCACGAATAGCGTCGACGCGCCAATGACCTGCCAGATCGCGAGCCCGGCAAAGAACCCGCCGATGATGGCCCCGTGCATAAACTGCACTTCTTTGGTCATGAACCCCATGGCCATGCCAATAACCATGATGACCAGGTAACGCATGCGCCGGAGGTCCAGATAGCGGAACGCACCGTAGATCCACACCAGCGTGTCGAAGGCAATGTAGATGTCGTTGCGGATATAGCGACTATGAAACAGCAGGCTCGGGCTGAGGGCCACCAGAACCGCGGCCACAATTGCGCCAGTCCGTCCGATATAGGGGCGCAGCAGGTACATCATCCAGATGACGCCGATGCCAAATAGCGCGGGCATCAGGCGCGCCGTGGCATCGCTTTCGCCGAAGAGGAAATACGCCAGTGAATTGGCATGGAACAGGAATGGACCATGCATCATGGGATTATGGTCGTAATTTCCATTGGCGTACAGATAATACGAGTAGAGCGCATGCAGGCTCTCGTCGTGGCTCATGGCCCGCGCGCCCAGCATGTAGAAGCGGGTGACAATGCCCAGGACAAAGACGGCCACCCAGAGAGCCGTCTCCCAGCTAACCGCGATAAACGACGCCAGAGGGCGGTCGAGCCAGGCTGGCCACGCTGCGGCTTTCATAGTGATTGCACGCGTCTCCACCGGCTCCATGGCATCCACACCTGCCTGCGGCCCGTCGAGGGAAGTTACATTCTGCGCCATACTAATCTTTTCCTCGTCTTAACCAAAACCTGTGCTTTCACAACGGCCATCTAGCGGGGCGCCCACAGTGTCACCGTTGCGGCAACCGGCGATTCCTTGACCTTGCGATACAGAAGCCAGCGGAGCCGCGGCTGGAGCACATCCGTCCACTGTCGTTGTGCTTCCACACGATCCAGTTCCCCAGCCGGTAAGCCACTGACCTGGCTACCGTCCAGCGCCTGTGGGCCCGGCAAGAGGGAAGGTCCCCAGAAGATAACCGTATCGTAGTCGCTTCCGACATAGTCGGTTGGAAGCTGCAACTCGCCATTGCGCTGCGTAGGCGCAACGACCAACGGCCAGCGTGCCGTGCGCGGCGCACGGACGTCGGTTGGGGGCTGTAGCTCATTCATTTCTGGCGCCCGCACCCAGCGCAATGCGCGCATGGAGCGCAGATACCAGCCGAGCAACGGATCGGGCGCCGGGTCCAGCAACACCTGTATCTCAGCCTCGTGCGGATCTCCGCGCCGCGCGCTGCTGATCCGTTCGATATCAGCGGCAAGGAGCCGGATATCCGGGCTGGTCACGCTCTCCCAATAACCATTGGGATGCATCAGGTCGCCCGGTTGGCTTAGTTGCAGGCCACTACGTACAGTCAACAGTAGCAACACAGAACCATAGAATAGTCCAGCCACCTGGAGCGCGGGCCGCCAGCCTGACCAAAAGCCGAACACAACCCACAACCCGCCCATAAGGACCACGATCACGGCAGCCGTGACGGCAAAACGGTCGTTGTAGACGGCGCTGTCTACGAGGGAGACAAACCAGATGGCGCTGGCCACCAGCAGGACGACCTGTACCGTCAGCAGCGCAAAGAGCTCCAGCCCACCACCAAACGGCAATGACGGCGTTATGAGCCGCGGGGCCACCCGGCCAGCCGCGATGGCCAGCGGCAGGCTTACCATGGGCAACACATCGACGCCCCGGCCAGGCAACAGCCAGAGCAGCAGCCCCCATGCCAACCATACGCTAAGAAAAACGGGCAACCGCCAATCTGCGGTTCCACGCGCGTCAATCCAACATACGACTAGACCCGCAACGCCAAAAACAGCGATCAGTGGCTGGTCGATGGCCAGGCGTAGAACAGGCCACCAGGCCACATGACCTGTGCTGGCTACAGAGAACTGCTCAAGCCACGCGGTCAAGCCGGTGCTCAAAGCGCCAATGGCCTCCGGCCGCGCGGCAAAACCTGTGGCGCCCAGGATGAGCGTGGCGCCGAACCAGATCAGGCTAGAGGGATGTACTCTCACGCTGCCGGGCTCCTCGGGATGCGGCCTGGCAAAGAGCGCCGCAAAGACGATCACCACGGGCAACAGGCTCCATGTCTGCGCGCCGGCAGCCACCAGCAGAGCAAGGCTAACAGCAGCTACTCGTTCCCAACGCAGGCGCTGCAACGCCCCTTCCGTAACGCGGCGCTGCCACAAGGCCCCCATGGCCAGCAAGCTAAGAAAGATCGCGATACCCGTTCCGTTGACCGTCCGTCCCAGGCTAATGAGCCACGGATCCAGGGCTAGGAGCACGGCCAGGGCCAGCGCGGCGCCGCGGCCTAACAGAC
The DNA here is from genome assembly GCA_019455155.1 of Caldilineaceae bacterium. Lineage (GTDB taxonomy): Bacteria > Chloroflexota > Anaerolineae > Caldilineales > Caldilineaceae > JACFMY01. The sequence goes on along the minus strand of JACFMY010000051.1, from coordinate 5,717 downwards.
TGCGCCAGAACCAAGGCAGGAAGACCAGCGCCGTACCAGCTAATGCGGGCGCCAGGCGGGCCAACAGATCGGTTGCTCCCAGGCCCCAAAACACCAATGATTGTATGCCGTAGAGCAGGGCGCTCGTGGGCTCAGGCGCAGCCGGCGCGGAGACCTGTGCGGCCGCCAGCCACGCGGGCCAGGCCTCAGCGGCCTCGGCAGCCATGAGCGGCAACGCGCCCAAGTTGATTGTGCGCAGCAGCAACGCCACGAGCACAACCAGGGCATACAGCGCGTGCTCGAGCGTCAGCGTTGGGGCAGCGCTTTGTGCGACGGCCGGTTCCGGCGCGGCCGTCACGACCTGCGCCTCAGGCTCGTCCGCGATTTCCAACGTAGGTTCAACCAGGCTTTTCATCATCCCTCGTTGCCGCTGTCTGGTCCGTACCTGCTCTTACCATCCACACATCAACGCCGCACGCGATAGATGTGCACGTCGCCACTGGCAAAGATCAGGTCCATGACCTGGCGAAGTCGTTGTTCGCCAACCGGCGTCATATTGTACTCGCTTCGTTCGGCAGGGCCAACATAGACGTACTCAATGTCCAGAGCGCCAACCAGCTGCCGGAGCTCCTCCACCGAGTTCGCGCTGTAAATGGCTTGAATGGCCTGGGGCCGTCCAGCCGCCATTTCGCCGTAGGCCTTGCCGCGCCACTGCGATTCGTGGCCATCCCAACCCAACAGGGTGGGCCGGCCGGTCATGGTACTAATGCGGTTGTATTCTGAACGGTAGCTGCGCCCCTTTGCCTCCAGCACCAGATCGCCCGGCAAGGTGCTGGAGCGCACCCAGCGCACGGCGTTCAGCTCATCACGGCCCGCGTTGTTGAGATAGGCCGTGGCATCAAAGGTAGGTTGAGCGGCAAAGCCATTCGTCTTGCTATAGACGCCGGCGACCAGATAGATCAACGACGCCACCACCAGCAACAAAGAGAGTGCACTGGAGGTGATAACAACAAGGCGCACGCCCCTCTCTTTGCTCGGTACGGCACGCGGGTTCGGCGTGGCGCCGCTTCCAAGACCTCCCAACACGAGCGAGATGGAATAGGCGCCGGCCAGCCCGAAGAGCAACCACGCCTGGTAGTAGAACTTGAAGATCGTGTTCATACGCGTGCCAAAATTATCACGCAGAAACACGAACTCAGGCGTATAGACAAGTCCCATTCCGACCAATACCAGCATCAACACAAAGACAGTGACAGCCGGCCGCGCGCCAGGCTCCCGCAACGAGCATAGAGCACGCCACACCAGCACCGCTGTGACCGCCGTGAGCCCCCCGAGCAATAGAAAGGTATACGGCTGGCCAAGCCAACGTCCGGCGATGATCGGCAGATAATCCGTCGCGCCCTCCGGTAGCGGCATGTTGGCAAGCAGCTGCCGCCCTTGCTCGGTGCCCACGCTGTACCAGATGCTACCGGCGAGAAACACGATAGGCACACCGTAGACGACAAGCGCGCTGACAGCCAATTCGCGCAGCCGTGGCCTGAACACTGGCCAGGCCAGCCCGCCCAGCGCCACGATGGCCAGCAGCGCCGCGCCAAACATGACCACGAACTGCGAGATGCGGGTGGGGTTGAAGAGGTTCGGCACCACACCGCCGGCCTGGCTCTGCGCGGTCAGAAAATAGGGCAGATAAAGTAGCAGGATTCCGCATGCCCACGCTACGCCGGCGATGGCGGCCATGAGCAGCGCCCGCCAGATGGGGAAGTTGGCTTGTGTGGAGCCGTGGCCACGCGTCTGTACAGGATAGTAGACATCCGTGCCGCCCGTCTCCGTGCCAGGCTCATCGACGTTTGGGTGCGGCGCTGGCTCTTCTTCCTCCGCCTGTGACGCCTCCCCATGTGACACGCCGCCGCGCAGCAGAACGGCTGCCAGCGCGGCGATCATGAGCAGCCAATAGGGTGGGAAATCCCACGTGTTAAGAAAGATCAGCGCGCCCAGTGCAATGACGGTCAACAAATGGCCGGCCCAGCCCAAGGGCATGGCTAGCCTCAGCCGCTGCCACCAGGGCAGGTTACGGTCCACGGCCGGCGCCAGGAAGAGGTTTAATGCCAATCCAATCGCCAGCACCGCAAAGGGCATGGCCGTCACGTGGGGATGGTTGTCCCCCAGGATGTAGCTAAAGGCGGGGAACTCATCGATGACTTCGATGTGCTCGCCCCGCAGATTCAGGTCCTCGATCACGCGGCTGCTGCGCCACCACCACCAACCAAAGTCAATGAACCAGCGGTTTGTCACCGCCGCCTCTTCAGGAAAATACGGCACCTCCAGCAACGCGGCGAGCCCGCTGACATTGATCCCGTTGGCATAGAGCCATTCCAATATGCCCTGGAGGTTGGCCGCCACACCAACCATGATGGCGCCTAACCCACCGCCAGCCGAAACTACCCAAACGGATCGCCGCGCGGCCATGAGCAAGGTGGCAGTCAGGCCGAAGCAGCTACTCAACAAAAGGCCATACCAGCAGGCCTGGCCTAGGTTATAGGCGATTTCGGGCGGCTGTCCAGCCAGTATACCCACGGTATTTAGCAGCCAATAACCAAAGTAGTAGTAACTGACGGGATAGCCGGCCAGCCATGCATCCATGGGGGGGTAGGTGACGCTGGCCCGGATGCTGTTCATGAACATGAGATCCATGGGCTGCTCGGTATGGCTCACAGCCGGGTCGTGGGCCCGTACGGCGGCCCATGCCACAAACGCGGCCAGAAAGACGAGCTCCACTGCCACAACATGGCGCAGCGATACGGGCGCCTTGCCGTCTGTGCGCCAGGCCTGCAGCACAGGCCATCCGGCAACGGTGCTGATCACGCCCATCATGGCCACTGCCAGCCAGGCGCCGCCAGGCTCGTTGCGCAGCAACCCGAAGGCGTAGCCCAACCAAAAGAGGTAGCCAGCCAGCAATATCCCCAAAGGCCGGGCGAATGCATAGCCACGACCTGGTAGATTGGTGAAAAGCCGCCACGCCAGCGGCAGCGCCGCGACGGTCACAACCTGCACTGTCACATACCATGCAATAAACTGGCCGATCAGTTCCATACGCTAAATCTCTAACCCTGGCCTGGGAGGTAGGTGCCGTCCGCCTGCTCTTCCAGCCGCCCCGGCACGGCATAGATCGTCACGCGCGCGTTGTTGAACAGCGTTGTCAACTGGCCCTGCGCCGCCATACGCTCGAATTTCTGCACACCTTCCGGGTGGAGATAGCGCTCCAACTGCCCGATATAGACCAGGTCGATATCAAGCTCGCGCATGATCTGTTCCGTGCGCGGCACGTCGGTCGTCATCCATAGCTCACGGTGCAAGCCGTCGCGGTAGCCCACTTCTGCAGGATAACGCTGCTCCTGTTCGTGCATGCCTTTGAGGCCACTCAGCCCCGTGTTGCTGGCCACACGCGTGCCAAAGGCACGATAATAGTCTACCTCAGAACTCTCAAGTATTACAGCATTTCCGCGAACGTTTTTCAATAGCCATTGCAGAGCGTCCCATTCATAGCGCAGCTCCACCACGTTTTGGTAGTCGGGCCATGCGAACAGGCCCTCGCGCATGAAGTCTAGCCCGTTGAGGGTGCCAACGGGCGGCCGCCAACCGGGCATCCGCTGATCCAGCCGTGACGGCGTGCCGAGGATGGGAAAGGCAAGGCTGGCCACGAGCAAGACCGCGAAGATCGTGCCCCAGGCGGTGCGCCACCAGCGCGCGCCGGCAGCCAGCTGGCCAGTCACCGGCGGCATAAAGAGATGGTCAAGCAGGCGCGGCACAGCAATGGCCGCGGCGACGCCCCAGATCACCCAGACCTGGCTGAAGAACTTGAACAGCGTGTTCATGCGGTAGTACTCGCTGCCGTTCAGAAAATCCTTCAGATAGAAGACCTGGGTGCCGGCAAGAATAGCCAGCCCTGTCACCGTCATGATGTTGGCAAAGACACTGCCCGAATCCGCGGCCGCACCGCGCCGCCACAAAAGCGCGACGGCCAGCCCCAAGAGGGCCAGACAGATGGCCAACACCACCCAACCCAGCAAGAGCGTGAGCAAAGCCAGGGCCAGCGTGGCCACGATCAGCGCAAGCAGGAGCAGATAGAGAAAGCGCGGCTGGCGCACCAGGGTCTGGTGGAGGTGAATGGCACGCGGCAGCCGGTCAAAGCGGCCAAGGAACAGACTCACTGCACGCTCCATACCTAGCGGCCGGGCCAGTTTCTGGTCATGGCCGTTGGGCGCGGGCCGGGCAGGTCGGGTCGCCATGAACACGATCCAGCTGGCCAGCACGAACAGGAAGAACCCCCAAATCAACAACCAGCGCCCGGGATCATCCGGTTCTTGCACCAGGCCTACGCCGCTCGCGCCAACATTCACATAGCTACGAAAGAAGGGCAGAAAGAGCAAGTAGGCGCCGGCAGGATAGACGATGGCCACGCCCAACGTTATGGGCCAGTCGATAGGTCGTGTTCCCCTGAACTGGCTAACAATGAAGGCCAGGACCCCCAACCCCAGATAGGTAGGCAGCTCCCACAGGTTGACGCTGGCCAATGCGCCCAAGAACAGGGCAAAGACCGCCAGCAGGCCGAGCCCGTAACGCCAGCGCTGCCGCCAGTTCGTGTTGGCGTTTTCCACCAATACCAGCGCAAGGGCCAGGAACATAGCCGACAGCGGAATGCCAATAATATGGGGATGCAGATCGGCAAAGAGAAAGCTCCAGAACGGGAACTCATTGATGGTGGGCTCCAGAACGCGACTCGGCGCCCAAAAGTCGTAGGGCGGCATCTGTGCCTGATCGAATGCCACCTTTACGAAGCCAAAGTAAGCGTCCACCAACGGCTTCAGTCCCGGGATCGCCGACGAAAAGGGTGTCGGCGCAAGTGAGGCAAGATTGCGCACCACCTGGGCAAATCCGTCCAAATTGCCGATCACGGTCACGAAGAGCGGCGCCAGCAGCGCCGATCCAAAGCCGACCTTCCAGGCAAGTGGCGCTGAGCGGCGCATCAAGGGCGCGTGGCCCTCCACGGCCGAGTAGGCCACGGTAAAGACATTCAGCACCGTCAGAGCAAAGAGCGTTGGGATGGTAAGGTTAAAGGCCACTTCAGCGTAGATGCCGGTGAGCTTGACCAGATAGGCCACAAGGTACAGGCCGAAGTAGTAGTAGTTGATGAAGCCACCGGCAAAATGGGGATCGACGGGCGGAAAGGTGGGGCTGCGCAGAATGCCGTTGAGAAAGGCGAATTCCATCTGTTTTTCGCCGCCAAGCCAGGGTTGCCAGAGGTCTGGATTCAAGAGACGCACGCCGGTGAAGAGCAGGTAGGTGACAGCAAAGACGATCTCTCCGCCCAGCATCAGCTGCCAGTTCGCCCGGATGAACGCGGCCAGGGCGTGCCGCCGGCGCACAGCAAAGACAACCCCAGGGATCGCCAGCAGCAGAACGGAGATCCAGGCATGCACTACCAGATTGGCCAGAAGCCCGGCGTTGACCAGCATCCACAATAGCCAGCCGCCCAGCAGCCAGCCAAGCGTACGGCTCAAAAAGAAGCCTGCATCGCGCAGCGGGCGGAACGCGACAAAGCCGATGGGCCACACGATCCACCCGATCACCGTCAACACCAGCCACCACCAGACAGTGGCCAACAGCGTGTTTTCGCTGGCAAGGCTATTCCAGCGATAGTTGTCGACCACCGGCAGATCCTGCACGGGCTGCGCGAACAT
>JACFMY010000681.1 GCA_019455155.1 Caldilineaceae bacterium | reverse complement strand
GGTAAAACCGAGAGTGAAGTGACTGTGTCAGAAGGCGAGACGCTGCCGCCTGCTCCGAAACCCGGTCAGGGCTTCGTGCTGGTAGATAAAACCAGGCACAAGAGTGGCGAGTAGTCGCCAAAGCGGGGCTGCCCAGACCTCCGGGCAGCCCCGCCAGGGTTAACCAATAGGGCTAGGGAACCTTGCCCGCCATTGGTAAATAAAAGACAAACTTATTGACCACGTGCATCAACACGGGCACATTGACAGTTGGGTTTTGCGGGCTGCGCACCAGCAGCATGGCGCGGTAATCGCCCAGCGCCAGGCCGGCCGAATTGAACGTGACAGTGATGTTCAGGTTGGAATCGGCCGGGATCGTCCCGCTCAGCGGGTCTTCCGACAGCCAGGGGACGTCCAGCCCTTCGACCCCGTCCAGGACGATGTCATCAATGGCCGCTTCGGCGCCGTCGTTGCCAAGATACTGGAACCCGATCCGCACCGGAACGCCGGGCAAGAAGGGCGCCAGATCCAGCACGGACTGCGACCACGCCCAGGTGCCCGTCCAATCCTCGTCCAGGTTGGCGACAAAGATGTCGTCCCCGCCGCCCACCTCGCCGACCACCAGCCAGACGTTCAGGTCGCAATTGTCATAAGTGTCGCGGCACCAAAGGACGCTGCCGTATGACCATACCGACAGCGTACCCGAGGCCAGCGCCAGTTCGGGCGTCAGCAGCCACTCATCCTGATCGAAGTCATACAACACATTGGCGTAATAGTTCCCGGAATGAGGATCATAATCATCCCGCCCCCAGGTCTCATTCGTGTTATTGATCACCTGCGTCCAGCCGCCAGGCGGGAACGCGGCGCCTTCGAAACCTTCGCTGATCAGGACGTCCAGCGGCAGGTTTGGCGAGGCGCCTGGATGGCGGGCAGTCCTGGGCGCTGTCTTCGACTGGTCTGACCCAGGGAGGTCCAACTCGGGCTGGCGTCCGTAGCTGGGCGTCTTGGGCGTGAGGCGCAAAGGCGCTCCTGTGACCGAGGGGGTCTCCAACAGATCGAAGGTGGCTGCGCCAGCGCCATAGTTATAGATCTTCAGCATCTGCTGAGCGGTGCGATCGGCGACCAGGCTCTTCTCCAGCGACGCCGGATCGTCCAGGCGCAAGTTGAAGTCGACCGTGCGCGTCCCGCCGCCGGTCACCGTCAGATGATTGATTTTTTGGCCGACAAAGCCGACCGCGATCACTTCGATATCGTACTCGCCGGCTGGCAGCGACCAGCTATAGCCGCCGTCGGCGCCGGTGGTGGTTGTCGCCACAAGCGCCCCACCGGCGGCATAGATGTTGACCGTGGCGTCCTTCAACGGAGCCGGGTTCACATCGCAGCGCTCCATCCCGGTCACTTTGCCTTTGAAGGCGCCCCAACCGGCTGGCGATTGCAGGTGCAGCGTTACAGGGAGATTTGGATAAGCGTAGGGCGTATCATGCTGGATAGAAAGCTCCGCCTTGTAGTCGCCGGGCTGGCTCAGGCTGGATGGGTCGAAGGTCACCGTGAAAGTCTGTGAGCCGCCGCCGCTGATGGCGGCATCGACCGGGTTTACCGACAACCAGACAACGTCCTCGCCTCCGGTGACGCCCGCGCCGCGGATCAGCCAGTTGCCCGCGAAGCCGGCATCGTCGATGAGCATCCAAGTGCCATCGGGGGGCAGGGAGGGCGGATCCGGAGGCGGCGTCATCGACCACCAGCCGACCCAGGAGCGTTCCTGACTGGCGTCTGTGTCAATGGCGGCTGGAAAATAACTGCTGCCGGATGTTTCAAGGGCGACTACGCCGATGAGTACGTCTCCCGGCCCGGTCAGGAAGACGCCCGCCGGCAGCGTGTACGTGTTCCAACTGGCCACAGCTTGCACGGTTACGGGAAAACTGGCTCGGAAGTTGGCGCCGACCGCCGGATCGGCGTTTCCGCTCGTGTTCTCGTAAACCACCAGGAGCATATCATCCCCCACCTGCACATTGGTGCCGCTGTCGAAGTAGACCTGTATCTCTTTCAGGGTAAATGGATAGGACCCCGGCGAGGGCGTAAAGCGGTTGAGGAAGATGAATTCCCAATTTCCGCCAATACCGACGGCGTTATCAGCGCTGCCGTCATCGAGGATCAGGTCGACATCCGCATTGGGGAAGGCCGAGACCGGCGCGCCGCCCATTTTGCCCTCGGTCGCCCCCAATGCCGTCAACTCGGGCGGAGCCCCGCCGGGGGCGGATTTTCGATTCTGATCAGCGTGGATCTTGAGAGGCACATAGCCCTTCTCGATCTCGAAGATCGATACGGCGGCCGGTGCGTTCCCGTCGTTGCTGATGGTGAGCGATCCGCTTGCCGGCGCATCGCCGATGGTCAT
>JACFMY010000680.1 GCA_019455155.1 Caldilineaceae bacterium | reverse complement strand
GTAGATGGTTGAGCGCGTCGAGATGCGTGCCCATTTGCGACGTGCTGGAGACGAGATCGATGATCCAGTTCACGTTGTTCTCTCCCCAACCTGCCGCTCCCGCATCCGGCCGTCGCAGGTTCAGGAGATGGGCGCTGGTGACCAGGCTCTGGCGAAAGCTACGCCCCGGAAAGGCCGGTACGTGCTCGTCCAGTACATGCGCCAGGTCATAGACCCGTCCCTGTTGCACCAGCCGCGCCGCCGCAACGGTCTTCGCGGGCGTGATCTCGTTGAGCATCCCGATCTGGTCGTCGGGGCCATACGGTGATGGCCACCAGCTTGCTTCCGTCATGGTCATTCTCCCGAAGCGCGGCCGGTCATTCGCTCGACCACGCGGTGCGGAAATCGCCGTACAACGTCAACCCACCATCCACAAAGAGCGTCTGCCCCGTGATGTAGCAGGCCTCGTTGGAGCAGAGGAAGGCGACCGCAGCCGCCATCTCTTCCGCGGTGCCGGCGCGGCCCAACGGAATGTGGCTGGTCACCATCTCGCTCTTCATGGGGTCATCGATCCAGGCGCGGTTGATGGGGGTAACGGTCGCGCCCGGCCCGACCGCGTTGACGCGGATGCCATGGCCTGCATACTCCAGCGCCAGGGTACGGGTCATGTTCTGCATCGCGCCCTTGCTGGCCGAGTAGCCCACATACTTGGGTTTGGGTATGATCTGGTGCACGCTCGAGACGTTGATGATCACGCCCTGCCGGTTCGTGGCCAGGAAATGCTTGATCGCCTCCCGTGCGCACATGAACGCGCCGCGCATGTTCACGTTGAGCACCCGGTCGAAGCTCGCCATATCCAGCTCGTGTGACGGCTTGGAGACCTGGATGCCTGCGTTGTTGATGAGGATGTCCAGCCCGCCCAGCTCGTCGATGGTCGAGCGCACCATGCGCACCACGTCCTCTTCCTTGGAGACATCCGCCTGGATCAGCGTGACCTTGCCGCCCATGTCGCGGATATGGTCGGCGCAGTTGTGCACCGCGTGGATCATCTCCTCCGTCTTCCGTGCATCTTCCATGCGGCCAATGTAGTTGATGGCAACATTGGCGCCCTCCTGCCCGAAGCGGACGGCGATCGCCTGGCCGATGCCGGAGCTGCCGCCTGTTACGAGCACATTCTTGCCTTGTAGGCCTTCCATGGTTGTTTCTCCTGGTTATCTAGCAACTGCAATTTCCAGTCGTACAATAGCGACTTTGCGCGGGCCGGACATCACATGAACTCCCCAACTGGCGTGGCCAAAAGTACCTGCCGTGGGTGTGGCCCATGTGTGTACTTCCTGGGGGCCGAATGAGTAGAATTTCATGGCTAGCGGCCGCCCCATGCCAGCAGCAGCGGCACGACGATGCCCGGGATCACGATCGTGAGCCAGACAGCCGGCAGCACACGCGGCCGTGCCATGGCTATGTCGCTGCCCCGTGACCGTTGTCTACCCCATCGCCGGCCGTCCCCCAGCTCATCGTCATAGCGCCGCGCCAGAAACTGGTAAAAGACCGCCAGACCCGCGCCGTAGAGCAGGTGGCCCACCAGCGACGGGTAGATCGATGTGACGCCGGCCAGCGACCAGTCCACGGGCTGTCTGAGCAGCAGGGGAAAGAGGGTGACCGCGCCCAACACCCACCAGAACCAGCCGTAGACCAGACCGAGCCCGATTTCGGCGGCATAGCTGGAGGCTTTGCGATAGAAGAGGAGGCCGTAGCTGGTGCCGATGAGCACGCTGATTACCAGGTGCACCAGGAAACCGGCAACAGGCGACTGCGTGCCGATGAGGCTGCCCACGCGCGGCAACGCGCCGATGCCCACCATCACGATCGTGAAGAGCAAGCCGCCGGCGATGCCGCCCGCCTGGCCCATCAAGATTGCCCGCAGCCCCCGTGGCCCGGCGCCCTCCGCCATGCGGTTGAGCGGGTCCGAATCGACGAAGAGCAGCTGCCACAGCCGGCTGGCCAGGCCGCAGAACCAGCCCACCAGCGCGCCGTAAAGAATATGGCCGGCAAAGGAGGGGACAACGCGCTGGATCGCCTCCACTGTCCAGTAAGGGCGCGCATCGCTGCCTGTCAGCCAGGGCAGCAAGATCAGCGGGCCGATGATCCACCAGAAGAGGCCGTAGCCCATGCCGTAAATCAGCCCGCTGCCGGCGTCCTGGTCTTCCTGCTCAAAGAGAAGGGCAAAGCTGCAGCCAATGAGCAGGCCGATGAGGTAGTGGAGCAGGCGCCCCACAACCACAGAATCCGACCGCATGATGGCTGCCACCACCGCGTAGAAATCGGTGCCCACCAGACCCCAGACAAAGACCCAGCTGCCCAACAGCCCGCCCAGCCCGCCCACGATCAGCGCA
>JACFMY010000679.1 GCA_019455155.1 Caldilineaceae bacterium | reverse complement strand
GGGGCGGCGCGAGGATCTTTCCCGGCGCAGCCAGTGAGAACCGGAGTTGCCCGTCGCTTTGGTTTAGGGCAATGAACACCCTACCCTTGAGTCCCGTCAGGTAGATCGCGTCGCCAGTGAGAACCGGTTGGGCGTCCAGGGGGTATAGGATCGAGTTTACTTGCGCAACAAAGTGCCAGCGGAACGGCGCATTGTCCACAAATAGGCGTGCCGGATCAATGGCAAAGACATTGGCTACGGTATTCTTGACATCCGGCTCCTGGCCACTTGTCTGCACATAGATCGTGCCGTCGGCGCCTACGGTTGGCGGCAGTGTCGTCAAACCTGGCGCCTGGGCTGGCAGGCTGATCTCACCTCGCTTCGCGCCATGCTCGGCATCTAGGACGTACAGCTTCTCCTTGGTTCGGTTGATATAGAGCAGGCTGCCGTCCGGGCTAATGGCGGGCCCCGGCACCAGGTTTGTGTCGGTGTAGGTCCAGCGAGTGCTGCCGTCGGGATTGAGGGCAAAAACATTGACGTAACCTGGATAGCGGATCGATAGCCCCGCAAAATAGACGATACCAGCTTGCCCGATGACTGGCGGCGCGGCCGCCTGGCTGAAATCCAGTCCATCAACGCGTAATCGCTCAGTACCGTCCGCGTTTAGGAAGAGCACACGTTGGCTGCTTGACAGCGCTACCATGCCACCATCAGGAAGAGCGGCAAACCCAACGATTGCCTGATCCCCCAGATCTACCTCACCCTTCTTTTCAATACGATCGCTCATCCAACCAGGGCGGCCGCCAGCACAGGGTAGGTCGGTGCCAGTATCGCCAGGGCACTGCGGGGACTGGGCGGTTGAGACCTGCTGATTGCCTACGATTGAACGAACGCCAGGAAGGCCGGCAAGTTCAGCCAGCTTATCCGTTGACATGGTGGCCACCACCGCATCAATCAACCATAGCTCACTTGTTACCGAGCCACCAGTATGGGACACAGCGGCTGCCGCCTGCTCCATTGTATCGCCCGTAACAATCACCGAGACGGTACCGGTTGGGGCCGCGAGCAAAGACGCGTCGACGTATGGGGACACGCCGCGTTGATGCGGTCGACTGGTGCACGATGCTATCAGTAGTACGGCGAGTAGCAATGGCAGCACCAGCACGCAGTGCTGTCGCGCTGAATCACACCATCGCCCGGTAGTTGTTCTGCTACACGCTAGCATTGTTCGACATCGCATCTGCCCAAAGCTCCCCTGCAGAATACTGTCCGTTCACCACTGCCGTCATCCTATGCGGGGCGCGTTGCCTGACCATGTGACGACCAAAGAGATCACGCCTAGTCTTCAACCCAGACGTCGATCGCTGTTACCGCTCCTGTAGAGACGCTTGCGCTGGAATATTCACCGAGTACCGCCTGAGCCGTAGCACTCTCCCCTAAATAGACCTCTCCCTGGGAGTTGCCATCAGCCCAGGTGTAGCCGTCGGCCCATGTATACCCGTCGGCCCATGTATACCCGTCGGCCCATGTGTACCCATCGGCCCACGTGTAGCCGTCAGCCCAGGTGTACCCATCGGCCCATGTATAACCGTCGACACCCTCGATGTAATAGACACCATCGCTGCTCCGTCTCGCCCGGCCTCGGAAGTGTCGTTGGCCGCTCAGATCGTCGGCGATGGAAAGGCCGACATTGGCGCAACCCGTGGCGGTGCTCTGGATGGCACGATAGATGTCAACCATGCCAGCGCCTTGTTGAAACACACTGTAGGCCAGTGTGCCATCCGCATTGACGGCAGGTCGCGCGCTGGCCATCAGCCGGCACTTCGCATCGTCAGGACTCAGGCTAGGATTGGCCTGCAACAGCAACGCCAGCGCACCGCTCACCACGGCAGCGGCCTGGGACGTGCCCGACATAGAGAAGAGACCCCAGCGGCTGTCATAGTATTGAGGGTGATCGCGGGCAATGACCGTCTTTTTCCCCATCGCGGCCTGCATATGCGCGCCAGGCGCCACCAATTCCGGCTTCACAAACGCCTCATAAGTCGGTCCCGCGGAAGAAAACTGGGTCAGGAAGTCGTCAGAACGATCAGCTGGGGTGTGATTATCGGACATTGCGCCCACGGTGATGACATAGGGTACGTTGCCGGGCACCGCGATAGTCATAGAGTTAGGACCACGATTACCAGCCGAGGCGACTACGACGATCCCAGCCTGCCATGCCCTCATGACGGCCTGGTTGAGGGGATCGTCCCAGTAATAGGAATGGGGCTGGGCGCTAAACGAGAGATTAAGCACACGAATCTTATAGGTCGCTTTGTTGCTGACAACCCAATCAATGGCGCGAATGACGTCGAGATAAGATCCACCACCGTCATCCCGCAACGCTTTGACAGGGA
>JACFMY010000050.1:16049-23187 GCA_019455155.1 Caldilineaceae bacterium | reverse complement strand
GTCGGCGCCTAGCGTGTAGCGCCTGGCCAGTAGATTAAGCTGAAGCTTGGCATTGGCGATGCCCTCGCGAGAGCAGGCTAGAATCTGCCGGGCGATGACGTCGTAGGTGCGCGTTTCTAGCTCATCGCGCGCAACAATGTGGTTGAAGATGCCGGCCACATGGGCGTCATGCGCGGTTATGCTTCCCGCGGTAAAGAGAAGCTCCTTTACTTTGTGAATCCCCATGACCCGCAGCCAGTACGCATAGGTTTCCGTGGGCAGCGGAATCCCTAACTTATTGGCTGTCATGGCAACCGTTGCCGTATTTGCGGCGATGACAATATCCGACACCATGTTGAGCATGAGACCGCCGCCATAGACCGCGCCCTCGACCATGTTGAGGACAGGTACAGGTAGCTCCGTGATTTTGGCGAACAGCTGCACCATAGGATCGGCTTCCGGGTCGACGCCAGGCCGTAGCTCGGCCAGATCACGGCCTGCGCACCAAACACGCGCGCCCGGATTGGCGCGCAGGACAATCACCCGCGCCCCAGCTGCCAAGGCGTTGTCCATATGGCTGTTGACCTCCGCGGTCATAGCACTGTTGAACGCGTTGAGCTTGTCGTCACGGTCGAAGGTGATGGTGGCAATCGCGCCAGCAAGGTTGTAGCGTGTGTAGGGCATGGTCGGTAAGCAGGTACTGTGGCTCAGTGGCTTTCGGCACGGCCAATCATAGCCACAATCGACGTAGGCGCCAAACCTTGTGCCGCGCTTCGCCAACGGTCTGCCTGGCCAGCGTTCCACAACCGCCATGCCCACAATAGGGCATCGTTTTCGCTGCTAGCACCTTCTGTAGAATGCAAGCAGCAGCGGTTCGGGGGCCGCTGCTGCTTGCGCCGGGTAGATTCGATACAAGTATGGATCAGTCCATGTCGCGGCGTTGCCATAGCGAGACGTCGCTGCCCGGCTTGTTCCCAATATTTGCATAAAGAGAGGCGGCCTGTCCTGTAACAAAAAGTACCGGAAAATGTCACTGCAACAGGGATCAGACAAGCTAGACAATCAAGCCTTCGTGCCGCGCGCGTTCCTGTAACTGTGCACGTCGCGCCTTCTGGCCCCTGATCCGTCCTTGCGGTAGGTCAAATATATGGTAGATAGTGTTTATGTAGTTGCGTACTGTGGGGATTGAACAGTGTAGCTGGGTGGCGATTTCGTTTCGTGTGTAGCCGGCTAAGTAGAGACCAAACACTGCGGTCAATGTCCAGTTGGGTGTCAGCCGCACCGCCGCGGTGGTCAGCCTACGCAGCAGCGCGGGCAGCCTGTCACTGGCGAACACGCCTTGTTGCACCAGTTGCTCCACAACCCGGTAGGCAAGTGTGCTGCCGGGCCGGAGCGCCCGGGCGCGCTGTTCTTCAGGCCGGCTTTCAACGAAGTGGAAGATGTGCTGCTGCGCTGCCACCGGCAACGCTGGCTCCCGGAGCCGTTCGCTCAAGTGTTCGATGGCCCGATCGCCAAGGTGTGCTAGCAACTGTTCCGCCACCTCGAGAAAGATTCCTTCTTCCAAGGCGAACGCTGCTGCCCTTAGGATCAGCCCGGGATGCCACCACAGGGGGACGTAATAGACCCGGCGGCCTCGTAGCCACGTAAACGCTGTCGTGATCCAGGCCCTGGCGGATACCATGTCCCCCGTCGTCAACGCAGCGCCTGCCAGCAGCAGTTGGAGGTTGCACACCGTCAGCTCGTCGCCCGATTTGGCGTAATGGGACACCGACTCCTTGAGCAGTCGTATGGCAGTCGCTACCTGGCCTGATGTCCAGTACCAGACGGCCAGGAACACCTGCACGCTCATGGTCTGGCCACGATCTGCAAGGCCCAACGCTCGGTCCAACAGCGGTTTGGCGGCTGGCAAATCGCGCCTGAGGAGGTAAAGCCATGCCTCATGCGCATCGATCCAGAGGGTGAAACGGCTCAACCGTCGTCCTGTCGCCAGGCGCCGCGTCTCCTGATACCAGCCGCGCGCTTCCTCCCACTGGCGGAGCTCCCGGTTCAGGTTGGCAAGCAAGAGCCGCGCAAACACCTGTTGAAGGTTGCCGTCCGCTTCGTCGGCTAAAGCCTGTAGCCGGTGGGCAAGCGTGAGCGCCTCGGCCAGTTCGCCCCGATACCAATGGAGATGGCATTCATAGTTGAGCAGTTGAAGCTGGGCGCGGCTACCGAGCGGCGTTGCAGACTGATAGTTGTGCCCCTGTTCGATGCGTGCTGCAAAACTCTCCAGATCCCCACGCTGTTGCGCGATGGCAGCCAGAAACATGACCGTTTCGAATTGGCCGCCGATGTCGCCTATCTGCCGATAAATGGTGAGCGCCTTGCGCGCGTGCTCGTCGCTCTCGGTCAGCTGGCCCAGATCAAGGGTGACCTCGGCCCGCCTCAGGTGCAGCGCGCCCAGCTCCCCAGGAGCCACCGTGTCCGATCGTTCCAGAATCGTGTCACACTCTTCTGTAAGATAGAGAAGGGCAAGCTTGAACTGCTCTTGGCTCTGGTAGGCGCGGGCAATGGCAAGGCAACATCGCAGTGCTAACTGTCCGTCGTGATCCCTTGACCAGGCGAGAAAGCGCGCGCGTTCAAGCACGGTGATAGCCGCCGCATACGCGCCCTCGCCTAGGTGCGCCATCCCCTGCATGTACAGCAACCGCGAATCACGCTCCACATATTCGGGGGGAAATCGTTCTAGCAGCTTGCGTACGGTGGAGAGGCCATGCGCATCGGAAAACAGGGTGCCGCTTTGGCGATAGAGCGCGTCGGCCGCCGCGCCATACCGTTTGGCAGTCAACAATGTACGCACGTGCCATAGTGGCACGTCATGATTGGGGGTATGGGCCATAATGGTGTCCAGAATGTCGCCCGCTCATCGATGGTTTTTCCCACAGTTGACAAAACGAGCGACGGACGCGCTGGGGTAACCCACGAATCATTGTAACGGATTACTACCTATGTCAACAAATCTCAACCGCTGAGCCGCAGATTTTCTGAAAGTTTTCGACGGTTGAAGCGCAACACATTGGCCTGCATTCTGTGACGTCTGGGAAAACGAGATTACACTACAACAATGGTAAGCCCATCACTGCCACAATAACGTAGCTGTGGCACGCTGGTGATATCCATGCCGACACTATTGCTTCCAACGAACCTTGCACTCATTATCAATGCTGGCGGACAGAGCCGGCGCATGGGGAAGTCCAAGGCCCTGCTTCCGGTGCCGCCGCGGGACGAACCGCTGTTGGCCCATATCGTCCGGCGGCTAGCCGTGCTACATCCTGCACAGATCGTGGTCGTGACCAATGACCTTACCGTGCCAGCCAAAGCCGCCCTCCCTCCGCAAACCATCTTTGTCGCCGACGCCTACCCGGACACAGGCACACTGGGCGGGATCGCGACCGGGCTCCAACAGGTGAGCGGCTGGGCCATCGTCGTCGCCTGTGACCTCCCACTGGTGAGTGCTACACTCTTTGCCAGCTTGTGTCGCCTGGCGACGGAACGGGACGAGGATAGCGACCGGTGGGACGCCATCGTGCCTGTGGTGAACGGCTATGAGGAGCCGCTGCATGCCCTCTATCACCGGCGCTGCCTCCCTCTGATCGAGGCGCAGCTGGCCCGTGGTCAGCGCCGCGTCATCAGCTTTATGGCAGACGTGCGCACGCGCTACGTGCCCGAGGAAGAGCTGCGGCCTCACGACCCAGCGCTCCATTCCTTCGTGAATGTAAACACGCCCGAGGATTGGGCTGCGGCCGTGGCATTGTTGACAGAGCAAACATTGTAGGAAAGGCATCAAGTCCTTTCCAGGCATTTATTTAGAAACGACCCGAACGACGGACGCTTAAGCCATGACTACTGAACTGTTTACCGTGCAAACTCCGCCCGATGCCTGGGCACTTCTCACGCGGCACTTCCAGCCACATCGACAAACCGAACGGATTGCCACGGCAGAGGCGCTGGACCGCGTGCTGGCGGAAGAGCTGCTCTCCCCCCAAGACCTGCCCGAGTTCCCTCGCTCCACAGTGGACGGCTATGCCGTGAATGCCGCCGATACCTATGGCGCCACGCCAGGCTTGCCCGCCTTCTTGTCCGTGGTGGGCGAGGTGCCCATGGGACAGCGCGCGGCCATCGAGATCGCCGCTGGTGAGGCGGCTGTCGTCCATACCGGCGGCATGATCCCGCCTGGCGCCAATGCGGTCGTGATGGTGGAGTACACCCAACAGGTCGATGAAGCAAGCATCGAGGTGATGCAGCCCGTCTCAGAAGGGCAGGGCATCATTCAGATCGGTGAGGACATTCGCCGGGGCATGTCGGTCATGGAGCCCGGCCGGCGCCTCCGCCCTCAGGACATTGGCGGCCTGATGGCGCTCGGTATCACGGAGGTCACCGTGGCCCGGCCGCCGCGAGTGGGGATCATTTCCACAGGCGATGAAGTGGTGCCGCCCAATCAAGCAGTGGAACCAGGACAGGTGCGTGACATCAACTCCTATACGTTGTCCGCTCTTACTGAGCGGGCAGGCGGCGTTCCGGTGCGCTATGGCATCATCCCCGACAACCGCGATGCGCTGGAGCAGGCGGCCCGCCAGGGTCATGCTGAATGTGACATCCTTGTCTTTACCGCCGGCAGCTCGGTCAGCTATCGTGATATGACCGCAGATGTCATTGCCAGCCTGGGTGAGCCGGGCGTGCTCGTGCACGGCGTCAGCGTCAAGCCGGGCAAGCCTACCATCCTCGCGGTTTGCGACGGTAAGCCGGTCTTTGGCCTGCCTGGAAACCCTGTTTCGGCCATGGTGATCTTCGATCTGTTTATCACGCCGGTAGTCTCCGCGTTGCTGGGAGTGAATACACCGCCACGTCCCCAGTTGGCCGCGCGCCTGGCGCGCAATATCGCATCTGATACCGGCCGGGAGGATTACGTCCAGGTCCGGCTGGAGACGCGCGATACTGAGCTGTGGGCCGTGCCCGTCCTTGGCAAGTCGAACCTGATCTATACGCTGGTCAACGCGCAGGGAATCGTCAAAGTTCCCCTTGATTCCAACGGTATCCGCGCCGGTGAATGGGTGACGGTGACGCTTTATTAGTTGGAATACTGTTAATTGGAGTATCGAAACCGCTGTCGCCCACGGCAAGCGATCAGGACTGCTGCACGCGCTGCAGATCGATGGTAGCTTGCCTGCCCGTTCCCGTTGACAGCGACCCTTTGAACCTTTAACTGGATGGACAGGTGTTTGCTGCTATGGATATCACTGCTCGAAACATCTATTTGCACGACGTAGCGTTAAGCGAGGCATTGGCCGCCTGGCATGAGGCCCTGCATGAGGCTGGATTGTTGGCGCCTCTGCCCGCCGAGACCATCCCTCTGGAGCAAGCCCTCGGCCGTGTTACTGCCGAGCCTGTGTGGGCGCGCATTTCGTCACCCCATTACCACGCCGCGGCCATGGATGGATTTGCCGTGCGCGCCGAGGAGACGCGCGGCGCTACAGAGACGAATCCGGTCCTGCTGGCGATTGGCCGGCAGGCCTTCCCGCTCGACACGGGCGACCCGCTGCCGCCCAACACGAATGCCGTCATCAAGATCGAGGACACCCAGCTTGTTAGCCAGCCAGACGGCGAGTATATCGAGATTCTGGCTACGACGCCGCCGTGGCGCTATGTTCGCCCCATGGGTGAGGATATGGTGGCGACGGAGCTGGTTCTGCCGGCGAACCAGCGTCTGCGTCCCCAGGACCTGGGCGCCATTGCCGGCTGTGGCCATACGACGGTGGCGGTCTACCGGCGGCCGCGTGTGGCTATTATTCCCACTGGCACCGAGCTGGTGCAGCCGGGCAGCCCGCTCAAACCGGGCGACATTATCGAGTACAATTCGCTCGTACTTGGCGCGCTGGCGCAGGAAGCAGGGGCAGAGACAAGCCGGTTTCCCAGCGAGGCCGATGTCCGCGACGCCATCAAGGCCACAGTGGAACGGGCGCTTGAGGAGCACGACCTGGTGGTGGTGAATGCGGGATCGTCAGCCGGTTCTGAGGACTACACCGCGTCGATCGTAGACGAGTTGGGCAAGCTCTGCGTGCACGGCATTGCCATCCGGCCGGGACACCCCGTGATCCTGGGCGTGGCGCGTGGCAAGGCTGTGGCAGGCATCCCCGGCTATCCGGTGTCGGCTGCCATGACCTTTGATATCATCGTGCGGCCGTTGCTCTACCGCTGGCAAGGCCAGCTACCACCCCAGTTGCCCACCATGGAAGCGACACTGACGCGCAAGGTTCTGTCTCCCATGGGCGAGGACGAGTTTCTCCGCGTGTCCCTGGGCAAGGTGGGCGACCGCGTGGTGGCAACGCCCCTCTCCAGCGGCGCCGGTGTGATCATGTCCCTGGTTAAGGCCGACGGGATCGTGACCATTCCACGCTTCTCCGAAGGCTACCACGCCGGTGAAACGGTGAAAGTGGATCTGCTGCGCGCGCCGCGTCAGATCGAGAATACAATTGTCGCCATCGGCAGCCATGATATGACGCTCGATCTGCTCGCCGATCTCCTGCAGCGCAAACACCCGACCATGCGCCTGTCTTCAGCACACGTAGGCAGCGTCAGTGGCCTGCTCGCTCTGCAACGGGACGAGGCCCACCTGGCCGGCTCCCATCTTCTGGACGAAGAGACGGGTGAATACAACACGGGCTATATCCAGCGCATGCTTGTGGAGAAGGGCATCCATGTGGTGTTGGTTGGCTTTGTCACGCGCAGCCAGGGACTCATGGTGCCCAAAGGCAACCCCAAGGGCATCCAGACGTTGGATGACCTGTTGCGCGACGACGTCGTCTTCATCAATCGCCAGCGGGGTGCGGGCACGCGGGTGCTGCTCGACTACGAGCTGAAACAGCGCGGGCTCAATCCTCGCCAGATCCAGGGTTATGAACGGCAGGAATATACCCATCTGGCCGTGGCCGCGGCCGTCAAGAGCGGCGCGGCGGACACGGGGCTGGGCATCCTGGCCGCGGCACGGGCTCTTGATCTGGACTTCGTGCCGCTCCTGGACGAACGCTACGACCTGGTAATTCCCGTGAAATATTACACATCTGAGCTGCTCCAACCGTTGTTGGCGCTCATACGTGACCGCTCATCTGGTTTTGCCCAGGCC
>JACFMY010000050.1:0-16039 GCA_019455155.1 Caldilineaceae bacterium | reverse complement strand
GTCGAAGCGTTGGGCGGCTATAGCACGGCGCAAATGGGGCAGGTATTGGCGGAGCTGTGAGATGCGCGCGTAGTTCACGCGCGTCTTCAGGATCTAGCATCTGCTGCGGTGGTTGGGATCAATTGCTGGCGAGAAGGGCTTCAGCGAGCGCAGCCCACTCTTCTTCCAGGGAGACCGTGGCCTCGGGCCGGCCAGCGCGGCGATACCAATACCGGGCATTGGGCAGGTCGCCCTCAACGCGGTGCAGATAAGCATGAACCCAATCCAGTTCTGGACTTCCAGACTGGGTGATGGAATGGGCCTTGTCCCAGTTTCCTTTGGCCGCATGCCAGAGCGCCTGGAGTGCGGGCTTGAGTCCAGCCGGCGCTGCACCGGCATCTAGCGAAGCGCGAAATTCATCTAGAGTCATAGAGAGACAATCCTCATCTTCCCGGTGACGGTTGCGGGCGCACACCGTAATGGTTTTCCGCCGCGGCATGGCAGTACGGGAGCCCTATCGATTATAGGGGTGAATGGCGGTAGGGGCGAAAAATCTTTCGCCCCTACGCGTATCCCCGCGCACATAACCCTGCCCAAATCTGTTTGCGTGTTGGAATATATACTGATAATATATACCCGTGCAACACGGGTAGCGTCGTCTTGCTTCCAGAAGCTCATGGTCTTCCTGGAAGCAGGACGACGCGTCAGCCTGCTGTTCACGGTGCAACAACCATTCACGGTTTATCGATAAACGCGCAGAGAGAACCGCGTAGAGAGAACCGCGTAGAGAAAGAGGTAGCGATGCAGACGGCCAGGCTATTCCCGAACGGGCAGAGCCAGGCAGTGCGCCTGCCCAAGGAATTCCGCTTCGAAGGCGACCGCGTCTACATCCGCCGGCTGGGCAACGCTGTCGTCTTGCTGCCCTATCAGGCTCCCTGGGAAGCGCTGTTCGCCAGCCTGGACGCGTTCACACCGGATTTCGCCGCGGATGCCGGCCCGTCGTCGCTGCCGGCGAGCTAGCACATGCCAGCCACGGTCAAACTCCTACTCGATACAGGATATTGTCTCTATCTGATCACGGAGCGGCCCCGCCAGCTGCAAGCCGCGTTCGACAGCTTTGCGCCTGGCGATATCGGCGTCTCATCGCTGACCGTGGCGGCTCTCGAGAGTTACGTCCAGGCATCGCGGCATCCGGCACAGAACCGGCGTGCCTTGGAACAGTTCCTGTTGCCGTTAGAGATTCTCGACTTCGACGCCGAAGCGGCGCGGCGTCTCGCTGATACAGGCGCCCACGGCGTCTGGCACGGCGGCAATGTCCACACCGCCATGCTGGCAGCCCATGCCCTACGCCTGGATGCCACGTTGGTTACCCGCGAGCCGGAACGCTATGCGGGCATCCCCTGGTTGCGTGTGCAGCTTGATGTCGGGACAGATCCCCTGGCTGCTACCTCAGTGGACCGGCGCGCGGCGCCGGCTCCCGTGCGGCAAGCCGGGCCCGCGGCCGCTCCCCATACGATCGTCATGACAGGCAGCCACGATCTGTCGGTGGATCTGCTCGCCGAGTGGATACACCGGCGCCACCCGGCGCTGGTGCTGGCGGCGGCGCCCGTAGGCAGTATGACCGGCCTGCTTGCCCTGCGCCATCACGAAGCGCATCTGGCCGGTTCGCATCTCTTTGATCCTGACACAGGCGAGTTCAATACGAGCTACGTGGCGCAGCTGCTCGTGCCCTTTGGCGTTCACGCAGTATTGGTGGGATTCGTCACGCGCGTCCAGGGGCTGATCGTGAGGCAAGGCAACCCCAAGTCGCTGCATAGCCTGGCCGACCTGGTGCGCGACGATGTGGTCTTTGTCAACCGCCAGGAGGGCGCGGGCACGCGCATCTTGCTTGACTATCATCTGCAGCAGCAAGGCATCGATCCTGCCCACATCCATGGTTATGACCACCTTGCATCTACCCATCTGGCCGTGGCGACCGCGGTCAGTCAGGGGCGCGCAGATTGCGCACTGGGGATCCAGGCCGCGGCACAGGCCATGGCATTGGACTTCGTGCCGCTGTTCGAAGAGTGCTTCGACCTGGTGATTCCCGTGGAGCACTATCACGCCCCGCTGCTGGCGCCGCTGTTGGATCTGTTACGCCGGCCCGACGCGGAGTTTATCCGGCAGGTGCAGCAGCTCGGCGGATATGGCACGGCGCGCATGGGCCGGTTGCTAGCCGAGCTATAGCGGTTGCACGCCAGGCGGGTGGCTGCCGCCATGAGAAATGCATTATCCGGTTCTTGATTTCGCTCGAGGTGTCGTATCGACGAGCTAGTAAACGGTCTGCATCACGCCATTCGTCTCATCGTTAGCGGCGATGCATACGTCTATGAAATTGTCTGGTTATCACTGCGTGTGTCGGGGCTTGCGCTGGCAATTAGCACAGCGTTGGGGATTCCAGCCGGGGCCATTCTGGGGCTGGCCCGTTTTTGGGGCAAGCGACTGACAGTCACCTTTGTCTACACCGGCATGGCCTTTCCACCGGTGGTCGTCGGACTGTTTGTCTATCTGATGCTCTCGCGCAATGGGGTGCTCGGAAGCCTGAACCTTGCCTATGTGCCCCAACTCTTTACACCGGCAGCTATGGTGGTCGCCCAGGTCATCATCGCGCTGCCCTTGGTTGCCGGCTTTACCATGGCATCGGTCGCAGGCGTCGATCCGGCGCTGCGACTACAGGTCCGGGCGCTGGGCGCCTCGCGCTGGCAGATGGCCCTGGCGACTTTGGACGAGGCACGTACGGGCGTTATTGCTGCTGTGGTGGCCGGCTTTGGCGGCATCATCTCGGAGGTTGGCGCGGTCATGATTGTGGGCGGCAACATCGAGGGCCGGACGCGGGTCCTGACCACGGCCATCGTTTTGGAGACCAACAAGGGAAACTTTGATCTGGCTATGGCGCTGGGCATCATTCTGCTGAGCCTTGCCTTCTTGACCAACTTTGTCATTCTACGCTTACAGGGACAGAGTCTGGAACCATGAGCGAGCCACTGTTTGAACTCCACGGCGTGACACGCCACTACGGCCCGCGCGCGGTTTTGGCGGTTGAAGAGCTGGCCATCTGCCGCGGCGAGATCCTGGCCATCGTCGGCCCTAGTGGCGCTGGGAAAAGCACCTTGCTGCGTCTGCTCAATTTCTTGGAGTCGCCCACAGCCGGCGTCATCCGCTTCCAGGGCGCAGCGTTTGGCCCACAACAGGAGGTGCCGTTGTCAGTGCGGCGGCGGGTCACCACGGTCTTTCAGCGGCCCCTGCTTCTGCGCCATAGCGTGGCCCAGAATGTTGCCTACGGTCTGCGCCTGCGCGGTGAGCGCGACGCGTCCATGGCTGTGCACACAACGCTGGAGGAAGTGGGGCTGGCCCACCTGGCCAAACAGCCGGCGCGCACGCTCTCCGGCGGCGAGGCCCAGCGGGTTGCCCTCGCCCGGGCCATGATCCTGAAGCCCGACGCGCTGCTCCTGGATGAGCCCACCGCCAATCTCGATCCCTTCAACGTCGGCATCATTGAGCGGATTGTGGCCCGGCTCAACCGCGAGCGTGGCACGACCGTCGTCTTGGTTACGCACAATCTTTTCCAGGCCCGGCGACTTGCCCACCGGGTGCTGCTGCTATTGGAAGGCCAGGTTGTAGAAGTGGCCTCCGTACAGTCGTTTTTTGACTCGCCGCGCAACCCGCGCACTGCGGCGTTTGTCAACGGCGAGATGGTCTATTAACCACAGCAATTCAGTAGCCTTGAACAGCACAGAAAGGGAGAGGTATGCGCACAAAGTTTTGGCGGACGTTGCTGCCAGTCCTGGCGATGGTAGTCGCTGGCGTCTTAGCCGGGTGCCAGCCGGTTCAACCTGCAACAGAGTCAAGTAGCGGCGCACCCCAGCGCCTGATATTGGCGACCACAACCAGTACCCAGGATTCCGGACTGCTGGACTACCTGTTGCCTGCGTTTGAAGAGGAATTCAACGCCGACGTAGATGTGATCGCCGTCGGCACAGGGCAGGCCCTCAAGCTAGGCGAAGATGGCAACGCGGACGTGCTGCTCGTTCATGCCCGGGCGCGCGAGGACGAGTTCATGGCCGCCGGCCACGGCACACGCCGCGAAGATGTCATGTATAACGACTTTGTCATCGTGGGTCCGCCCGCCGATCCAGCCGGCGTTAAAGGCATGACCGGCGCCGCGGCCGCGTTTACTGCCATCGCTGAGCAGCAGGCGCCATTTATCTCGCGTGGCGACGACTCCGGTACCCACACAAAGGAAAAATCCGTGTGGGCCAAGGCAGGCATCGAGCCCCAGGGCGATTGGTACAATGCTGCTGGCCAGGGTATGGGAGCGGTGTTGACGCTTGCCAATGAACAACAGGCGTACACGCTGAGCGATCGGGCCACCTATCTGGCGCGGACGTTGGAGGGCACGGACCTGGTCATTGTCGTGGAAGGCGATCCGGTCCTGTTCAACCCGTATGGCGTCATTGCCGTGAATCCTGAGAAGAACGCCAGCATCAACGCCGAGTTGGGGAATGCGTTCATCGACTGGTTGATCTCGGTGCCGGTGCAGGAAAAGATCGCCCAGTATGGCGTCGACGAGTTTGGCCAGTCACTCTTTGTGCCCGACTCCGAAGCATGGCGCAACCGCTGAACGCGGCAGGCCACCAGCCTTGCTGCCCAAGACGGGAAACCATTCAACTGTAAAGGAGGTAGCTGTGAAGCTCAGTGCACGCAATCAACTGCCTGGCACTGTACGGTCGGTGAAGCTAGGCACAGTCATGGCTGAGGTCGTGGTGCAGCTGGACGGCGGCGGTGAGGTGGTCTCGGCCATTACCGCCAACTCGGTGCGGAATCTGGAGATCCAGGAAGGTTCGCGCGTCGTGGTGGTAGTCAAGGCAACGGAAGTGATGCTGGGGCGGGAGGAGTAGCCCCGGCTGCCTTGCCGGCGCCTGCGCACGGTGTATTCGATGCGCTCGCCGTCCAACCAATCACACAGGGCGCCACAGCTGTGGCGCCCTGTGTTGTTCTTATGCAAGTCCAATGCCAATGCTATTTCTCGCGTCAGTCCTCGAACTCGATGGTGTATTCTGCGTTACCCTGGCGCCAGTTTCCTTGAGAGTCGCTTACTTGCCACGAAGTGCGGACGTGGACGGAACGCCGTGGAGCCAGGGGCTGCGGATTGACGACCTTGACCGGATGGTGGGATGGCTGCGGCCGCGGCCGGGCCAGGTAGTTCTGCAGGAGTCTCCACCCTGCCCGCACTGCAAAGCTGGCCGCGCCCACCAATACGGGTACCGCTGCTTTGCCAACGAGGGCCGGCAGGTTGTTCTGCGGTACGGGCAGCGAAGCCTCGGTATCATGGCCGCAGTGAGTGCAGTAGCGCGAGTCTAGCGGAAAGCTTTCACCACATTGGGTACAAATGCGCGTCACAGTACTCATGCGCTTCTCCTCAACGGGAACGGTGCGCCGGTCTTGACAGGGCACCGGCGTGGGCTTACGTCGCGCCCGCAGTGTAACACCAAGCCCCGACCGCGTCAACGACGGCATACTCGTGCTGCCTCAGGCTCTGGTACTAAATCACGAGGCAAAGACGCAAGTGTTCAATCTGGTCTGTTGCGGCGTTCGTAATGTCTGGTAAAGCCAAAGTGGAGCTTTCACAAGCGCTTGCGTGAAACCGCAAAGAGGGCTACCATATCATTCCGCGACGGCAACATGATTCCCCTATGGCGCCGCCTGTAGTATCGGCTCCCACGCATGCTTGAAACGAAACGAAGGAGAACACCGCAATGAGACGGATCTTTGCTCCCGCCATGACTCGCAAAGGCCTATGGGTGACCTTGATACTCCTACTGGCCTTAGCCATGCAAGCCTGTGCGCCGGCGGCACCAGCGCCTGGCGCCGAACCCGCGCCCCAAGCAGCCGCTCCAGCCGGCCCTGTCACCAATGCCCTGGGCAAGGAAATGCCCGCAGACGCCGCGCCGCTGGATCAACAGGTCTTGATCTACCCTTACAACGGCTGGAAGACCTTTACCACCATTGATTTCTTCGAGGCGGTCTATACGCGCGCGGACTCCATTGCCGACGTACTGTCCGATTCGCTCGTCCGGTTGGACAAGAACTTCCAGGCCCAACCCGCGGCCGCGACCGAGTGGTCGGTGGATGACAGTGGGCTCGTCTGGACCTTCAAGCTGGATCCCAACCTGATGTGGAGCGATGGCACGCCGGTGACAGCTGACGACTACGTCGCGACCTTCCGCTATGGCGCCGACCCTGAGCATGCCTGGGACTTTGCCTGGTATTACCAGGGGGTGATCAACAACTGGGCGGAGGCGGTGTCTGGATCGGTCCCGGTGGAAGAGATCGGCGTACGGGCAGTAGACGCCAATACGATCGAATTCACCACGGCAACGCCTGCTCCCTTCTTGCCCGCTATGCTGATTTACTCGGCTCCCCTGCAGAAGGCCGCCCTGGAAGCCCACGGCGGTCTCTACAACTCCAATCCGGAAACCTCGGTATCGGCTGGCCCCTACAAGCTGGTAGAGTGGACCAAGGACCAGCGCGTGGTCTACGAGATCAACCCGGACTACAAGGGTACCAACGTGCCCTACATCCAGAAGATCATCGTGGTAAACATTGGCCAGCCGTCGCAGCTCTTACCTGCATACCAGGCCAACGAGATCGACTTTGTATGGGGCAGCGGCACGCTGTCACCGGCTGACCTGCAGATTATCGAGAGCGACCCGGAGCTGGCAGAACAGTACCATCCCCACTACGGCGATTTCCGGACCTACTACTTCTTCTTCGACGACAGCAAACCGCCGTTCGATGATCTGCGCGTGCGCCAGGCCTTTGCCTACGTGTTGAACCGCGATGCGATCCTGGACAACATTGTCAAGCGCCAGGGCATCCCGGCGTACTCCTTCCTGATGCCGGGCTTCCCTGCTTCCAACTCGGAAGGCCTGGCAGGCACGTTCGCCTATGACGTCGACACGGCCAAACAGCTGCTTACCGATGCTGGCTATCCTAACGGCGAAGGTTTTCCCAAGCTGACGCTGGCGCTACGGGCGGAAGGACCTACCCCGGTGGCCGTGGCCCAGGCCTATGCCGCCGCGCTCAAGGAGTCGTTGGGCATCGAGGTCGAGGTCGAAAACCAGGACTTCCGGGCCTACATGGACGCCCTGAACAAGAAGCCGACGGACATCCAGTTCAGTCTCATTTCCTACGGTATGGACTACCTGGATCCGAGCAACATGTTAGGTGTCTTCGTCTCCGGTGGTCGCCACACATGGAGCGACCCGGCCTACGATGAGTTGGTCAAGACTGCATCGAGCTTCACCGGCGATCCCGCGGAACGGGTCAAGATGTTCCAGGACGCCGAACGGATCTTGGTTGAAGACGTGGGTGGTGTCTTTGTCTATCACCAGACGCCTGGCGACCTGATCAAGCCATTCCTGAAGGGGCCGGCCCTGGAACCCGATGCCAACGGCGTCTCGGCATGGCACTGGCCGTACTTCTCGAGCTTCAGCGACCTGCTGCAGGGCGTGTATATCTCCAACGAAGTGAGCCAGTATCGCTCGACGCCGCAATAGATCCATTGATTGCGACGGGCGGAGCGGATGGGTGAGACCCATCCGCTCCGCCTACGCCGCAACAGCCTCTCCACTCTCTGAATCTAGCTTTTGAGATTTGCTTTTGAGATTTGCTTTTGAGATTTGCTGATGTCACGCTATCTATTGGGACGTTTGTGGGGCATTATCCTCGTCTTCTTTGTTGTCAGCGTGGTGATCTTCTTGCTCATGCACGCCATTCCGGGCGGGCCATTCGACGAGGACAAGATGCCTTTGCCCCCGGAAGCCAAGGCCAATTTCCTCCGCAAATATGGTCTCGACCGGCCGCTCTATGAGCAATATGTGCGCTACATGTGGAACGCCATCCAGGGCGATTTTGGAATCCCCTTCCAGAGCCCTACGGAGACGGTCACCGGCTTGATCGCGCGTACATGGCCGGTCAGCGCCGCGCTCGGCCTGGTGACGTTGGCCGTCGCGCTTCCCATAGGGCTGCTCCTGGGCATCCTGGCCGCCGCGCGTCAGAACACCTGGCTGGATTATCTCGCCACCTCCACCTCCACCCTCGGATTGACCATTCCAAACTTCGTGGTGGCTGTCTGGCTGGTGTTGCTGTTTGCCGTACAGCTGCGCGTGTTGCCGACAGGCGGTTGGGGAGAATGGCAGCACTACGTCATGCCCGTCATTGCTCTGGGGCTGGCGCCCATGGCCCTCACGGCCCGCTACACGCGCGCCAGCATCCTGGAAGTTGTCCATTCCGACTATATTCGCACTGCCCGCGCCAAAGGGCTCTCCGGCCGCCAGATCATGCTGCGCCATACGCTGCGCAACGCCATGATCCCGCTGCTGACCATCCTGGCGCCCCAGATTCCCAACCTTATCACAGGGACCATCTTCATTGAGAGCATCTTCCGTGTGCCAGGTCTGGGTAAGTTCTTTGTCACCAGCATTCTGCGCCGCGACTATCCTATGATCATGGCGCTGCTTTTGTTGGTGGCGGTGGTCTGGTCGCTGGTATACCTGCTGACCGACGTCCTGTATACCGTTGTCGATCCACGTGTACGGCTGGAAAAGAAGAAGATATGAGCAGCTCCGCACTTCCCCAAATTGGAGCCCAGCCGGCAAGACAGATTAGGCAACGTACGCTGTTGGGCGACGCGGCCCGCCGCTTTGCGCGCAACAAGCTGGCGCTGCTTGGGCTGGTGCTTGTCAGCCTGCTCATATTTGCCGCGCTGTTTGCCGATTTCCTGACGCCCTACGCCTATGATGCTGCTGATCCAGTGCAGGCGCTCCAGTTTCCCAGCGGCGACCACTGGATGGGTACCGACGAAGTGGGGCGCGATGTCTTTTCACGCATCATCTACGGCACGCGGATTTCCCTGGCCGTCGGTCTAGGCGTGACGGCGATTGGCCTGCTCATCGGTGTCCCCTTGGGTCTACTCGCTGGGCTGACCGGCGGCAAGGTGGACTTTCTGGTCATGCGGATGGTGGAGGTCTTTACTGCCGTGCCGGCGCTGCTGCTGGCGCTGCTGCTGATCTCGATCTTCGGGGGCGGTCTCTTCAATGTAATCATCGCCCTTGGCATTGTAGCCTGGCTCGACTCTTGCCGGCTGCTGCGCGCGCAGCTGCTTTCGCTACGGGAACGGGACTTTGTCCTGGCCGCGCGTACAGTCGGGGCAACCGGCAGCCGCATTGCGGTTCGCCACTTGCTGCCCAATGCCCTGGCCCCGGTAATCGTTGCCATTACCATCGGCATACCGGTGGCCATCTTTGCCGAAGCCGGCCTCTCTTTTCTTGGTTTGGGCATCAACGATCCCATACCTAGTTGGGGTAAAATGGTGGGGAACGCGCTGGCGTATATGCGCGTCTATTGGTACCTGGGACTGTACCCCACCCTGGCCATCGCCGTGACCATGTTGGGATTCACTTTCTTGGGTGACGGTCTGCGCGATGCCTTCGATACAGCTATGAACCAGTAGACGAGGTTCGATGAACACTGAACGATCCGTGTCCCCTCATCACCGGAGCCAGTTGGCGATCTTCGCCAGCCTGCTTGGCGTGTATGCCCTCTTGGTCTTCGTCACCTATGCCTTCTTTTCACTGGAGCAACTGGGGGTAACCACAGCACCGCCGCCGTCCATGGATATGCCCGGCTGGCTGCTGGGTCTGGCCAGCGCGGGCGGTGTATTGGTGCTGTATGGGGCCGGGGGGCTGGCTGGCTACTGGTTTGCCCTGAAGCTTGGTTTGCCAGGTATTTACCGGGAACGCGCGGGCTGGCGCAGCTACGGGCTCTACCCCCTCATGATTGGCGCGTTGGTCGGGCTTGGCATCGTAGTGGTGGATCAGCTCTTCACGGTCGCCACGCAGCGTGAGGCCTTTCCCCATCCGGCTTTCCCCCTTTCTATCATCGCATCTGCTACGGCAGGGATCGGCGAGGAGATCCTGTTTCGTGGTTTTGTGTTAGGGTTGTGGGCTTTTCTGTTCTATCTCATTTTGCGCCGCTGGCAGGCCATTGGCGCTGCGCTCTGGATTGGCAATGTGATTGCAGCGCTGGCATTCGCCGCCGCTCACCTGCCGGTGGTCATTTATCTATACGGTGTCGAGATTCCAGCACCGATCCTGGCTGAGCTCTTCCTTCTCAACGGGTTGGTTGGGCTCGTTGCCGGTGAGCGCTATATGCGTGACGGGCTGGTGGCAGCCATAGGCGTCCACTTCTGGGCTGACATAGTCTGGCACGTGATCTGGCCGCTGGCGAAAAGCGCGCTGCTGCCATAGCAGTGCATGACCCCAACATTCGCATTAGTGTACCAGGGACTTTCTTGCATAAGGCGGCTGGTTAGGGCATAAATATAGGTTGAAAAAAGCCAACAACTGCGCGATCCAAATGCCGCTCACACTTCGTTTGCCCAATGGCCGCGGCTACATGCGGCGCCATGATATCGAGAATATCCTTCGTTACCTCTACTCGCTCCAGTGTGTCGAGATTGTCGGCATGAGCAATGTCGGCAAATCCGCCCTCATGCGGCTGCTGGCGCAGCCCGACGTATGGATCCAGGAATTAGGGGAGGCGGCTCACGAGTTCCTTCCCGTGTACATCGACTGCAACCGCATCCTGGACCTCACGGAACAGGGTTTCTGTGAGCTGGTCTTGCGCTGTCTCCAGGAGGCTGATCCAGAGCTGGCCGGGCTGCCCGAGCTGGTCAACGCCTATGAGACGCTGGTGGCGCCCGCCAGTGACTTTCAGGTGCCCCTCAGCTTCAGCCGCGGACTCAACGCAGCGCTCCAGGAGAGCAAACGTAAGCTTGTCTTGGTATTCGACGAGTTCGACGACCCCTACATGAACGTCGACGCGCGTGTGTTTCTGAATCTGCGCGCAGTTCAGGATCGCCACAGCACGCGGCTGGCCTTTGTCACCGCGGCCGGCCGCCCTTTGATGGCGCTCAACCAGGACCGTCGCCACGGCGAGTTCGCCGAATTGTTTA
This sequence comes from Caldilineaceae bacterium, assembly GCA_019455155.1. Lineage (GTDB taxonomy): Bacteria > Chloroflexota > Anaerolineae > Caldilineales > Caldilineaceae > JACFMY01. The sequence continues at coordinate 5,004 of JACFMY010000050.1, read as the reverse complement.
GCCACCGTACCTGGTACCTGGCGCCCTTGACCCGGTCGGATACAGAGCAGCAGGTGCGTGGCTATATGACCGCGTTTGAGGCCCCCTTTGTGGCGGCCGACATCGATTTCGTCTACCAGTGGAGTGGCGGCCACCCGCGCATGGTGGACGGCGTCTGCCGGATCCTGCATCGTGCCCTGGAAGAGCGGGAGCGCGACCTGAGCAACCCCATGGACCGCTGGAACTTCCACCAGCAGCTCGGTAGCAGGCTGCGCAGCGATGACTATCTGACGCGCGAATGCAGCAAGATCTGGGCCGAATGCACCGACGCGGAGCAGACCGAGCTGGCAGGTCTGAGTCTGGCTGACCACGAGGCCGATCCGGCGGTGGTAGCGGAACTGCTGCGCCGCCATCTCTTGAATCGGGTAGAGGGCCGGCCCCAGATTTTCTGCCGTCTGCTGGCCGAGTTTGTGCAGCGGCGCACTGCCCCAACGCCCACAGAGAACACCACGCTGTGGGTCGATACAGCCAGCGGTGAGGTGTTGATCAACGGTACGCCGATCGAGGCGCTTACCGCGCTGGAGTACAAGCTGATGCTGCTCCTCTTCCAGAATCGTGAGAAGATCGTTGACAAGTACCAGATCGTGACGAACGTCTGGGGTGAAAGCTACATTGACGAGGTGGACGACGCACGCATTGAGAAGCTAATCAGCCGTCTACGCCAGAAGATCGAGGCCGATTCTTCGTCCCCACGTTTTCTCACCACAGTACGGGGCCGCGGCTACAAGCTGGTCCTGGAGTAGCGCACTCACTTTGTGCGCCGAATCACAACCGAGATTTGTGCCAACCTTATGCTTCCCGCTATACTTGCTCAAGCGGAAGCTTGATTACCCTTCCTGTAGCAAGCCAAACAATATGGAGGGAGCAAATGGTTGACGTGGCCGAGACGACCAACATGCCCGACCAGACGACACCTGAACAGAATGTGGTTGTTTTTACTGGCGAGACGCGCAACATGGCAATTGGTATTGCAATGTTGGGCGGTGGCATTGCCGCGTTCGTGGCGGGTCTCACCACCACCTTCTTTGCGGAGGCAATCGCCTGGACCTTTATCCTGTGGGGAGCATTCTTTCTCTACAGCGATCTCTTGCTCGCGACCCGGCGCTTTGTGGTGTCCGAAGATAACCTCGTGATTTCCATCCCCTTCCGCCTGTGGAATCGCCAGCAGGTCTGGGCGTGGGAGGACGTCATTCGTATGGACGTCATCGTCAAACGGCGAGACACCCGTGCCGAAAACGCCACCTTGCAGGTTTACCACCAATTCCCCGGTGAAGTGGCCATCGACCGCGAAGACCGCAACTTCGATCCTGAGCTAGCCGAGTTGGTGATCGGACGGGCTGGTCTGAAGGCCGACGGCGCCGCCGCCCAGGTGGATCTGGCAAACCTCCAGTTAGGCCGCAACGCGATCTTTACCTGGAAGAAATAACAGACAGGTGATACAACTATGAGGCGCTGGCCACTGGGCCGGCGCCTTTTTGTCTTCTTACCTCTTCAGGGGGGCGCGCAGAGGGATGTGGGCCGCGCTTTACGCTACGACGCTTGCCTCATCATACTCCCGGATCATGGCCTCCGCCTTCTCCACCAACATCCGGTTGCCAATGTAGAGCGGCACACGTTGGTGTAACTCCGTGGGCTCAATGTCCAGGATCGCCTGCGTCCCGTTCGAGGCATAGCCGCCGGCCTGTTCTGCCAGAAAGGCCAGGGGCGAGGCTTCGTATAACAAGCGAAGCTTCCCCACCGGCTTCTTCGGATCCTTGGTGTCGGCAGGATAGAAGAAGATTCCGCCTGTGAGGAGGTTGCGGTGGAAATCTGCGACCAGCGAGCCGATGTAGCGGAGGGAGAGCGCCTTCTTTTCCGGCGTATCCCGTTGCAGCCATTCCGTAAAGGCCTGCACGCCTGGCGACCAGTAAGGTTGGTAGCCCTGGTTGGCGCTGTAATATTTGGGAACGGCCGGCATGCGGATGTTGGGGTGCGAGAGCAAAAACTCGCCAATGGCAGGATCCAGGGTAAAGCCGTGAACGCCGTTGCCTGTCGAGTAGACCATCATCGTGCTAGAGCCGTACAGGATATAGCCGGCGGCAACTAGCTTGCGCCCCTTCTGCAGGCAATCGGTCAGGGTTCCCGGGCCCTCCTTCGTCTTGCGGCGGTAGATGGCAAAGATCGTGCCAACGCTGACGTTTACATCGATATTGGAGGAGCCGTCCAGCGGATCGAACAACAAGACGTATTTGCCCACCGGGAACTGCTTGGGAATGGGGATCACCTGCTCCACTTCCTCCGAGGCCATGACGGCCAGGCGTCCCGTATGGTCGTTTAAGCGAAAAATCGTGCGCTGGGCAAAGGCATCCAGCTTCTGCACTTCTTCCCCCTGGACATTTTCCTCGCCTGCGCTGCCGAGAATTTCGGCCAGACCTGCGCGCGTCGTCTTGCTGGCGATGATCTTCGCACCCAACGCCATATCGTACAGTATGTTGGTGAGCGTACCGGTCGCTTCGGGGTGAGCTTGCTGTTGGTCAAGGATGAACCGTTCAATGGTGATCAACTTGCCGGCATAGTCTGTCGTAATCGTCACCGATGACCTCCTACGTACAGGTGATAATGGTTACATGCTGGGAAGGTGTGAGGTGAGTATACCACGGTTGCTTTCCATTGAAGTTGCTCTGCTACGCCATGCAGGATACAGCGGCAGTGGGGATTGGACGCGGCGCGATTTCGGTTGGCTAACGCAGCAGTGAGCGGGCGTCGTCTTGCCCATTTTCACGGCTCTCGTGGCGCTTCCCGGCGAGATAGTTCTCCAGAACTCGAGCGAGTTCGCGGACCTGAACCGGTTTGGCAATATGGTCGTCCATGCCGGCAGCCAGACATTTCTCCCGATCCCCTTGCATGGCATAGGCTGTCATGGCAATGATGGGTACTGCATGGTTGTGGACGCGTGAATGTGGGTCGCGGATATGGCGGCTGGCGGTGTAGCCGTCCATTTCCGGCATCTGGCAATCCATGAGCACGAGATCATAAGGGACTGTCTCCAGCGCGGCCAGCGCTTCGAGACCGTTGGCCACTGCGTCCGCACTGTGCCCCAACTTGCCTAGCATGGCGAGCGCCACCTTCTGATTGGTGACATTGTCTTCGACCAGGAGAATGCGGGCGCGGCGAGGTGCTGCCTGAGTGAAGTCGACTGCCGGCAGCTCCGGCTTACCTCGCAGAGGTTGCGGGGAAAGGACCTGGCTGAGCACGTTGTACAGTTGGGCGCGGCGGATGGGCTTGGTCAGGTACGTGCCAATGCCCATGTCCATCATCCGTTTTGCCTCGCCGCGCTGCGCAAGTGCGGTGAGCAGAACCAGCGCGGTCTCGCGCAACGCCGGATGCTGCGTGACTTCCCTTTTGAGCCTTTCACCATCTAGGCCCGGCGTTGCCATATCGAGGATTGCGGCTTGGAAAGGTTGTCCCGCGTCACGCGCTGACTTCAGCATCGTCAATACCGTTTCGCCGTCAGGCGCCTCGTCGACAACACAACCCCAGTCACAGAGCAGCATCTCCAACAGGGCGCGAGTTTTCGGACCACTGCTGGCTATCAACACGCGTTTATCTGCCAGGCTGCCAGAGTACGGTGCAGGTCTTACGGCGCTGGTTGGCTGTCTCTCGAACGGCACCTGGAACCAGAACTTGGACCCGACACCCAAGCTGGATTCCACGCCAATCTCTCCGTTCATCAGTTCTACAAGTCGCTTGGCAATCGACAGCCCCAACCCCGTGCCGCCAAAGCGACGGGTGATGGTAACGTCAACCTGCGTAAACGGTTGAAAGAGCGTTGGCACTCTGTCCGCAGGTATGCCGATCCCTGTATCGACTACTTCGAAACATATCGTTGCTGTTCGCTCGCTCCCGCCTGCCCGCCGTACATAGATGACAACCTCGCCGCTGCTTGTGAATTTAATTGCGTTGTTTGCCAGGTTGACCAGAATCTGGCGCAGGCGGCCCGGATCGCCCAACAGGTGCGCCGGCACATTGGGCTCGATCACGCAGTTGAGCTCCAGCCCTTTTTCTTCCGCGCGCAGGGCCAACATCTCTGCTGTATCCTCGACGGTGGCATACAGGTCAAACGACATGATTTCCAACTCCAGCCGCCCGGCTTCGATCTTGGACAGATCAAGGATGTCATTGATCAGTTCCAACAGCGTCTCGCCGCTGCGACGTACTATCTCGACATATGCCTGTTGTTCGGCAGTGAGCCTTGTGTCTAGTAAGAGCCCTGCTACACCAATAACGCCGTTCATTGGGGTGCGGATCTCGTGGCTCATATTGGCAAGAAATGCACTCTTGGCGCGATTGGCTGCCTCAGCAGCCTCACGTGCGTGCCTGGCCTCCGTAAAAAGCCGCGCATTTTCGATCGCTACGGCTGCCTGGCGCGCGATGGTCTCCACCAGGCGGATCTGGTCATCGCTGTACGCGTCAGGCAGATAGGACTGAATAGAAAAGACACCCGCCACCCGGTCGCCCCACAAAAGGGGGATGCCCAAATAGGAGCGTGTGTGCTCGTCACTGCTGCGGATGACCGGTGCACGCAGCTCGAGCGCCGGTTCGATCGTGTCGGGAATGTACAATGTGCGTCGCGTGTGTACGACATAGCCAGTCAGGCTCGCTACCCGGTCGAGCGGGCGGGGATCCATGTGCAGTGGCTTGTCTCTGTCTAGGAAGAGCGGGAAATGGATCTGCCCAGTTTTGGTGTCGCACAGCGCCACGTAGAACGCCTCGACTGGAGCGACGAGCCGGCACTGTTCATACAGCGTATGCAGTACACGCGTGAGATCCAGCCCCGAAGTCATAGCAAAGCCGATCTCGTACAGGGTGGTCATCTGCTCCGCGTGGCGGCGCAAATCTGCTTCGACGACCTTCTGCCGTGTGACGTCATGCAGGACGAGCAAGCGTCCGTCGTACTGGAATAAAGGCACAGAGCGGACCTCCAAT
>JACFMY010000049.1 GCA_019455155.1 Caldilineaceae bacterium | reverse complement strand
CATCGGCGATGATATGGTCAACAGGATTCAAGTCATACATAAACTGCGTCATAGTCAAACGAAAAGTAGCTTGAGTGAGCGTTGAGATCTACCGGCCATCAACTGAGGCCGAGCCACCGATAGTGACGGCCGGCACATCGTCCTGCGACGGCCCCGCCGGCTCTGCTGCACCCGTCTCCTCGTCCGGTCCTTTTATCTCCAACTTGGGCAAGGCAGCCAGATAATTCATGCCGAACACCATGGGCCGCCCATCCGTAAAAGCCAGAATACTGACCGAAGCTGTCTGGATGGCAATTCGTTGGAAAAGGTCCATGGGCACGCCCAGATAGTGAGCGAGCGTTGTACGAATGATATCACCGTGGGTAAAAACTGCCACAACCTGGTAAGGATGCGCTGCACGCAGACGTTCACAGCCACTAACTGCCCGAAACTGGACATTGCGCAATGTTTCGCCGTTTGGGAACTGGAAGAAACTCGGATAGTGTTGGACCTGCTGCCACTCGGGCGCCTTGCCCAGCTCACGCAGATCCGCGCCTTGCCATTCGCCGTAGTCAACTTCCAGAAACGCCTCATCGACTGTTACGGCCAGGCCTAATGCCTCGGCAAGAGGCTGCGCAGTCTCCATGCAGCGTTCCAGGGGGCTGGAATAGATAGCCGCAATCGGCTGGCCTCTCAGATAACTAACCAGCGCCTCAGTCTGCTCGCGCCCCTTATCGTTGAGGTGCACGCCTGGGGTACGCCCAGCCAGCCGGTGCGTGTTCACATATTCGTTTTCGCCGTGCCGGATCAACAGAACAATCGTTGTAACTGACATTAGCCACGTCAACTTCAGTTGTGGTTTTACTTGCGCCGAAGGAAAAAAAGTGCTACAAGATCAGCAGTCACCGTTCGGCATGAGAAGCATAGCACAAGGGCCGCGCATTCAGAAGTGGATAACCTTACCTTCTCCCCCATACACGTTCGGCGCCGCTGGCTACGCGGCCTGATCTCCAGCCTGCTGGTAGCAGCTGTCTGGGGGACCTCTCTATTGGCCATTCTGCTCTTCGTTGGCGCCTGTGCCTCGTCAGATGTCACCGCCCAGCCGGATGCCTTCAGCCGCTACCGTCCGGCACTCAAGCCCGAATTCCAGAGCGACCTCGACCTGCTGGGTTTGGCCCCGCGCTACGAGATCAGCGCGACGATCGACCCGGACGAGCGGAAACTGGTGGGCAGTGCCACGGTCGTCGTACCCAACACCAGCGCGGATCCCTGGACCTATCTTGTCTTTCGTCTGTACCCAATGCTCCAGCACTATGGCGGCAACATGGTCATCCAGAGCGCGCTGGTCAACGGGAAGCCAGGTACGTTTGTCTACATCAATGACAACACTGCCATACGGGTGGACCTGGATCGCCCGCTCCTGCACAATCAGGAGGTCACGGTCCAGCTAACCTGGCGCTTGGAGGCGCCGCGCTGGACGGATCAGCCGGCGGTCTACGCGCTCTTTGGCAATAGCCAGCAAATGTTGAGCTTGCCGCTCTTTTATCCCTCTTTGGCTGTCTACCAGGACGGCCCGACGATTGGCGCGGGTCAGTGGTGGCTGACCAACGGCACAGAGCGAGGCGATGCCGCCTTTAATGTCACGTCGCTATTTGCGGTCACTCTCACCATGCCTGCCGCCTGGGTACCGGTAACCAGCGGCACCCTGGTCGAATCGGTGCCTGCAGAAAACGGGCTAGTGCAGCATGTCTATGTGACCGGGCCCTCCCGCGAGTTTGTCATCCACTCGAGCCCGCTCTTTCGTTCCGTCGCCGGCGAAGCGTACGGCACGCGCGTTACCAGTTACTATCTGCCAGGCAACGAGGCGGCAGGCCAGGCTGCCCTGAAGTACGCGATCCAGGCGCTGCGCATCTACAGTGATCGCTTCGGCGAATATCCTTTCACCGATATGCGCGTGGCGCCGGCCCCTACTTCCTACCGGGGCATGGAGTATCCCCAGGTCATGTTGCTAGGTGTCGAGGTCTATGGTCGCTTCCGCGACAAGCTGGAGATGCTCGCCGCCCACGAGATGGCTCATCAGTGGTGGTATCAGATTGTGCACAACGATCCGGTGCAGGAGCCATGGCTGGATGAAGCGCTGGCTGAGTATGCCATGCGCCTCTACATGGAAGATACACGGGGCCGCGGCGACGCGGAAAGCTTTGTTTTTCAACGTTGGCAGACACCGCTGGAGGGGCTGAAGAACAAGCAGCAGGACACGCTGGTCAATCAGCCGGTGGAGAGCTTTCTCAACGGGACGCAGTACGAGACCGTAGTCTACGGCAAAGGTGCGCTCTTCTTTGACCGCGTGCGCGACAGCGTGGGCGCCCGGCGCTTTGATCGCTTCTTGCAGAATTACCTGCGTAAATACCGCTGGAAGACGATTGACAGCAAACAGTTCCTGGAAGAGTTGCGTGACCTACCTGACCCGGCGCTGCTCACGCTCTTCGAGCAGTGGATCCGCCTCCCCAACGTCCAGGCCAACCTCCCACGCCCCAACGTCGCAGAAACCGCTGTCCCCTAAACTCAGACTACCCCGCGGCGCTCACGGCGCCACGGTGATTTTACCTTCTTTTCCACCACATGGTACTCCATGGTGCCCATGGAGCCATAGTGGTTACTTCACCTCTCCCCCTACTTCAGAATCTGCTCCAAAAACAGCTTCGTCCGCTCATGCTGGGGAGTGGTAAAGAAATGCGCCGGCGTGCCGATCTCGACGATCTCGCCCCCGTCCATGAAGACAATGCGGTCAGCCACGCCGCGGGCAAAACCCATCTCGTGTGTAACCACCAGCATGGTCATGCCCGACTCGGCCAGCTCCTCCATCACCTCTAGCACCTCCCGAATCATCTCCGGGTCCAGCGCCGAAGTCGGCTCATCGAAGAGCATGATCTTGGGCTGCATGGCCAGGGCGCGGGCAATGGCCACGCGCTGCTGCTGGCCGCCGGACAGCTGGCCAGGGTATTTCTGCGCCTGCTCTGGAATGCCAACGCGTTCAAGCAGCTGCATTGCCCGCATTTCTGCTTCCCGCTTCTTGATCTTGCGCACATGGATGGGGGCCAGCGTGATGTTCTGCAAGACCGTTAGGTGGGGAAAGAGGTTGAACTGCTGGAAGACCATGCCGGTCTCCATGCGAATGGCCTCAATATTGCGCACGTCGCGAGTCAATGGGATACCATCCACCATGATCTCACCACTTTGATGCTCTTCGAGCCGGTTGATGGTGCGAATGAACGTGGACTTACCCGAACCAGACGGACCGATGATGACGACCACTTCACGGCGTCTTACATTAAGGCTTACGTTCTTTAGAGCGTGAAAATCCCCATACCACTTATTGACATTCTGACAGACGATGATGTCGCTGTCTTCTGCGTGCCCTGCCATGCTAATTCCTTTTTATGTTCAGATAGTGAAGCCCTGCAGACGACGAACCCAGATCTTGGACAGGTACCGCTCTGGATGCGGCATCATGGCCAAGACATCAGCCGGCGCCGGCAAAACCCCAGCCTACGACTACGCTGCCTGCAATACGGTAGGGAAAACTACCGCTTATTACACGCTTACCGCTTACCCACGCCTAGCTGTATCTCTAGCCGGCGGCTGGCAAAGCTCATACCGTAGCTAAAGACAAAGAAGACGATAGCGATGAACACATAGGTCTCCTTGGCGACGCCTCCAGGCACACCCAGCCACTCTGGCTGTTGAATGACCGATTTGGCGACCGCAACCAGCTCCAACAGACCGACCAATGAAGCCAGCGACGTGTCTTTGAATAGACCGATAAACTGGCCGACAATGGCCGGGATTACTTTGGTCAGCGCCTGGGGTAGGATGATGAAACGTAGCCGGTCAACACCGCTCAATCCCAACGCGTCGGCAGCTTCAAACTGGCCCTGAGGAATGGCCTGCAGACCACCGCGGACATTCTCCGCCAGGTAGGCTGCGCTGAACATCGTAATCGCCACCATGGCGCGCACCAGCTGCGATGGATTCCCCCAGTTGCTGGGCAGGAAAAGCGGCACCATGGTCATGCCCATGAAGAGCAGTGTAATCAACGGCACGCCGCGAATGAGCTCGATGTAGCCAATACTGAAATATTTGATGACGGGCAGATTGCTGCGCCGGCCCAGCGCCAGTGCTACCCCCAACGGAAAGCTCAGGGCAATGCCCACAACCGCCAACAGCAACGTCAGCAGAAAACCACCCCACAAGTTGGTATCCACTAGCGGCGCGAAGGACCAACTGATGCCAATGCCGGTTAGCGTCACCCCCCCATTTAGCAGCACGAATGTCACCGGCAAGCTGATGATCCAGGCAATGGCAAGCCAGATGCTGGCAATCCGCACGCGCACACCTACCAAGAAGCCGCCTACCAGCAATGCCAGGCTTACACCCATGACAATCTGCCCCTGCAGGCCGATAGGGATAATGGCCAGCAATGCGAGCAACATGCCCAGGCCAACGCTCAAGCTGCGCATAATGCTGCCCCAGCGCCCTGCGCTCAGGCCAAAGAGCAGGCTGATGAGCACCAGCACGGCCGCGGGCTGCCAGAGCTGGTCGGTTGGATAAGGACCCGCGGCAAAAAGCTTGCGGTTCGCCCAAATCGGCTCCCAATAGGCATTCAGCGCCCAGCTACCCAGCCGCGTGACAATGAAATAGAGCACGACGACCGTGCCAATGGTCAGGATGCTGTTGAAGATACCGCTAAACAGATTTGCGCGCAGCCAGCCCACCACGCCTACCTCAGAGGCAGGCGGTTTGCGCGCCGGCGCGGGATGTGCACTATTGACCCACGTAGTCTGAGAAATGTCTGTAGACATTGTCTGTGTCTCTGCCTAAATGTCGCTGCCAGGCAATCCGGCTCCCTAATCTATTAGAAGTATTGGAAGTCGAGCCGGCCTATGGCGCCTTGCTACCGCTCTACAAGCGCCACGCGCCTGTTATACCAGTTCATAAACAACGACGTGATCAGGCTAAAGGTCAAGTACGTCGCCATGACCAGCAGAATTCCCTGAACCTCAGCGCCCGTCTGATTCACGATCGTGCGCGAGACATTGAAGAGATCAGGATACCCTACGGCAATGGCGAGGCTGGAGTTCTTGACGAGATTCAGATATTGGCTGGTCAGGGGTGGAATGATCACCCGCAGCGCCTGGGGCAGCACAACCATGCGCAGCATGGCGCCTGTGCTGAGCCCTAACGCGCGCGCGGCTTCCCATTGGCCTTTGTTGACAGCGTTGATCCCGGCGCGCACGATCTCGGCAATGAACGCGCCTGTGTAGAAAACAAGGGCGATCAACAGCGCCGTGAACTCAGGGGTAAGGCTGAGCCCGCCCCGAAAGTTGAAGCCCTGGCGTTCTGGCTCACTTACTGAGATGGGAGGCGGTGTATCCCAGGTCAGGGTCGTGGCTTCCGCCGGCAGATCGGGAAAGCGAAACACGCCATCACCGTCTGTCCAACCTGTCACCAGCTCGTTTCCACTTTCTGTGTAAAGTGTAATGGGAACAAAGGCCATGGGCTCGTCGACGCCAGGTTCGTACGCACCGTTGCCGTTCACGTCTGCGAAGACGGTGCCACGATCACCGCGACGCAACTCGTAGGTCACGTTGTCAGGCAGCCCCGCCATATTGGCCGTCACGAAGTAACCCGCCGCGGCAATGACAAGGAAAGTGACGATCCCGGCCAATGTGCCCGTGCCGGGCTGGCCCTTCTGTTCCTGCTGGCGTCCGCGCAGCCAGCGCACCAACACACCAGCCAACACACCCGCAAGCAACCACCAGCCCCAGGGTCTGCCTGTCTGGGTCAAGAAGGGCCAGGTCAAGAACATACCGCGATTGCTGAGAAAGCCTAACTTACCAATTTCGGCAGCCTCACGCACGTCAGGCAAGGCGGCAATGACGCCCACGTACCAGAAGAGCAGCTGTACCAGCAACGGGGTACTGCGGAAGATTTCCACATAGACGGCGGCAATCTTGTTGAGGAGCCAGTTGTTGGAAACCCGGGCAATGCCCGCGAACAGGCCCAATAGCGTCGCAAGAATCACGCCGGCTATGCCCACCCGCACAGTGTTGATGACGCCAACGATGTACGCGCGCAGATAGCTCTCTTCGGGCCGGAATGCGGGTCCTTCAGAGATACCAAACCCTGCTGTCTGGCCAAGGAAAGTCCAGCTTAAAGGCGCGCCGGCCGTGCTGGCCGAAAGGCGCGTCACCATATTGGTGTAGAGAAACCATCCGACTACAACGACGACGATTAAGAAGAGCGCCTGTAACAGGATGGCAATGACGCGCGTGTCGCGGTAGAACGGGGGCCGGGTATTGGGTAGCGTCGTAGTAGCCATACGCAATCAAGAATGCAGAGTAGCCGTGAAGGCGAAGAACCAGCGGCGTGGTACAGCGACGCAGATAATCTGGACCGCTGTATCACGCCAGGTTCTTCGCCCCCTACCTAACGATGATGCGGTTTACCGGAAGGGCGGCGAGTAGAGCAGACCGCCTTCGGTATACAGGGAGTTCAGACCGCGCGGCAGATCGAACGGGGTGTCTGGCCCCAGGTTGCGATTGTAGATCTCGCCGTAGTTGCCCACCTGCCGGATTGCCTGGACCATGAAGTCATTGGGCAAGCTAAGCTTGGCCCCCATCTCACCCTCAACACCCAGGAGACGCTTAATCGTCGGATCGCTGCTGCCCATCATCTCGTCGAGATTCTGGCTGGTCACGCCGCTTTCTTCAGCCTGGATCAGACCAAAGACCACCCAGCGCACTGCGTCCGCCCACACAGGGTCGCCCTGGAAGACGGCGCCGGCTAGCGGTTCCTTGGACATGGTCTCGTTCAGAATGATGTGCTCGGACGGATCCTGCAGCTTGGTGCGTGTGGCGACCAGGCCCGACTTGTCGGTTGTGTAGCCGTCACAGCGGCCTTCGTCATAGGCAGCCGAAGTCTTGTCGTTGTCCTCGAAGACGACCGGAGTGAAGTCAAGCCCGCGGGCCCGGAAGACATCGGCCAGGTTCAGCTCGGTGGTGGTGCCACTCTGCACACAGACCGTGGCGCCGTCCATGTCATCGAGCGAAGCGATGCCGCTGTCCTTGCGCACCATCATGCCCTGGCCATCGTAGAAGTTGACCGGCATGAACTCCATGCCGACCTCGGCGCTGTCGCGCGTGGTCGTCCAGGTGGTGTTGCGGAAGAGGACATCGATTTCGCCAGACTTGACCAGGATGAACCGGTCGTTGCCGCTGGCATAGCGATACTCAACAGCGTTGGCGTCACCCAGGACCGCGGCGGCGACAGCCTTGCAGAAGTCGACGTCGAAGCCACTGTAGTTACCGTCCACGTCAACGTTGCCAAAGCCAGGTACCTGGTTGTTGACGCCGCAAATGAGTTTCCCGCGCTGTTTGACCGTGTCCAGCAGGCTGCCAGCCTGGGCCGGCGCAGCTGCGGGCTGTTCGGCAGGTGCACTTTCTGCAGTGGTCGGTGTCGCTGCCGGGGCGGCCGCGGGCGCGGCGCACGCCGAATAGATGATCGCAATGACCAACAGCGCAACACTAACCATGGTAAGGCGCTTGCTCATATAGACTCCTTTCACTTGTTCAATTGTGTGGTGGTTGAGCGAAAACGCTGAAAACTTACATCAATTGTCTTTGACATGCCGTCACAGTCGCCAATATGGAACGCAGTAGCCGAGGCAACTACGCGTCGACGACAATGGACTTATCAATCTGGGGGCGCACTACTGCCGAGGATTCACCTGCAACCGGACGGTGTCGGCATGTTCACCACTGTGCTGTGAGACAACCGATGATGTGACAGTGTTGATTATCAGGCGTAAAAGGACACCTGATCCTCCTTCGATGCGCGGCGAATATAGCACGCCCGCAATATTCTGTCAAATCAATGTGAGACATACGGGCAAATCAAGCTAGTACAATGGGCGCGGCCGGCGGAGCCAGGTTGTTGCCATCGACCCGCATGCAAGTGCGGAATCACCGCTCTCGTTTGGTCTTCCCTCTCACCTGCGCTATAATCCACACGGTTTTGCACGGTGCATTCCGCTATATGGAGCTATTGCATGTCGCCTGAGTTGATTAATACGATCGGCACCATTGTGGGTGTTTTGGTCGCCGCATTTGGTGCGTTTCTCTTTGCGTTCTGGATCGCGATGGGGATCTGGACGTTCAACGATATTCGTTCCCGCACGCGTGACTGGCTGGTCATCGTTCTGGCTGTGGCGCTGGTGCTAATCTTTCCCATCATCGGCCTGATCCTGTATCTCATGATCCGGCCCAAGGCCACCCTGGCCGAGGTCTATGACCGTGCGCTGGAAGAAGAGGCGCTGCTGCGGGAGCTGGAAGAAACCCAGACCTGCCATACCTGTGGTGTGCCGGTGAAAGAGAACTGGGTCTACTGCCCCAATTGCCACAATCAGCTTCAGCACTCTTGCCCTAACTGCGGCAAGCTAGCGCGCAACGAGTGGGAGATCTGTGTCTATTGTGGCGCACCGCAGATGAAAGCCACGCCGCAACCCCAGCTGAGCCAGCCCGCGCCCCAGCCACAGCTACACGCACAACCTCAGGCGCTGACAGCTTCCCCCCGGCCGGCCCGTAACCCCTTCCGCCGCGAACCCCCGCAGCCGCCCCAAAGCGACGCCGACGACACGACCTATCGCCCGGCGCGTATGCCCGAATAGAGAAAACGTACGGAGCGTCGCTGCTGCAACGCTCCGTTTTCATAACTGGCGTACGTCGCTACGACTCACCGTCGCTGACTGCCACAACTTCGGGCGCGGTCACCTGTAGGAGCTCATCCACCGTCAGCCGCATCATGGTGCGGTCATCGCCGCCGCCGCCGTAGATGACGCCGGCATACCGTTTGTCCAGCGCCAGGATGGACGCGTCCACGATCACGGGCAGCGCAGTGCGATGGCCAAAGGGTGGGACACCGCCAGCTGGATAGCCCAGCGTGTCCAACACCACGTCGGCGGGCGCCAGCTTCACGCGTTTCGTGCCCACGCCAAAGCGTTCAGCAAGCCGTTTCTTGTCCACCCGCTTTTCCCCGTGGCTAATGACCACGACCGGCGCGCGATCGCCAGATGCTGGCCCGGGCCGGTCGACCAGAAAGAGCAACGTCTTGATGATCTGCTCGGGCTCCACGCCAAGCACAGCCGCCGCCGCCGGTACCGTGGGCGTATGGCCTAGATCGCGGATCAGGCTGGCGCTCAGCTGATTCTGGTTGATGAACTGTTCAAGATCGTCTGGGGTCAAAGTCATTTGGCTCATGGATCGCTTATGCCATATCTGTATCGTTCGTGTTGCCAGTTCGCTTTCCTGGCGCGGCTGGCGCCAAGCGCCGCCGCCCCGATTGTACGCGGACAGCGCCGCGGCGCCAAGTTGGAGCACGCTCCGGCGCTGTGCTATCATCGCGAACCATGATCCAGGCGCTTACCTTTGATTTCTGGGATACGATTGCCATCGATGACTCAGATGAGCCCAAGCGCGCGCGCCTCGGGCTGCCAAGCAAAGCGGACGCGCGCGTACAGCTCTTTGTCGAGCACATTGCGCACCACTATCCGGATATCCCTCCGCGCCGAGCGGCTGAAGCGTATCGCTGCGCCAACGAGCGCTTTCGCCATGACTGGCACAATAACCACCATACGCCAAGTGTTTATCTGCGCCTCTACTATGCCTACGAGTTTTTGGGTCTCACACCGCCGCCTGGCAAATTCGCCCGCCTGGTGCGGGAAGTGAACGAAGTCGCGCGGGCCATCGAGACGATGGAAGTGCGCATTCCACCCGATTTCGCGCCGCACGTGCACTGGGCGCTGCAGACGCTTTCCCAAGAGTACACGCTGGCCATCATCTCAGATACCATCCACACCACAGGCCGCGGCATCCGCCACCTGCTCTATGAGCAAGGTTTGCTCTCCTACTTCAAGCATTTTCTCTTTTCTGATGAGCTAGGTGTTTCGAAACCGTCGGCCGCGGTATTCCGCCGCGCGTGTCTCCAGCTTGGTCTGCCGCCGTCCATGGTGGTCCATGTGGGCGACCGTGAGAGCAACGATGTCGAAGGGCCCCTGTCGATCGGCATGCGCGCAGTGCTCTACACCGGAATAGTGGATCGGAGCAGCCACTGCACGCATGCCTCGCTGGTCTGTAAAAGCTTTCTCAACTTGCCCCAGATGGTGCAACGTCTCCTATGATGCAGACGCCGCCGTACCGTGAACCCCGCGGGGTAACGGCTGCAGGCCTAAACGATGGGCCACTGGTGAACGTCTACCGTACGCTGGCGGACCGCTTCGCCGCTGGGTTTGTCGCGGCACCCGCCGGACCGCGTACGGTCGGCCGCGAGGCCGAATTCCCCGTCGTATCGGCCACGGGAGAAGCGGTGAACGTGCGGCGCCTCTGGGACGCGCTGCTGGCCGGCGGCGGATTGGAGGCAGAGTGGGGTGCGGGCCCAGAAGGCAACAACGACCTGATTGTGGGGCTCAGAGGGCCGGATTATAGCTATGCGCTCGAAGTGGGCAACGGCACCGTTGAGATCACAACGCGACCTTGCCACGATCTATTCGAGATCCACACCTTGATGGCGACAGCTGTGGCCCGCTTGGTGAGCGCTGCGGCCCGTTTCAGCTGCCGCGTCCTGGGCTACGGCATCCAACCGGTCAGCCAGCCCGCGCTACGCATCATGGCGCCCAAGCGCCGTTACTTGAGCCTCTACCGGGCCATGGGGAAGCCCTGGCTCTGGTATACCGTGACCGCGGCCGACCAGCTGCATGTCTCCGTCGGCCGCGGGGAGATGGTAGAGATGCTCAACTTCGGCAATCTCATGACGCCAGTCATCATCGCGCTGTGTGCGAACTCACCGGTGTATGCCGCCGCGGAGAGCCCTTTCTGCAGCGCACGCGAGGGCGTCATGGCCGAAATCCGCGCGGGCGAACATCGTCACGGGATGATTGTCCGTCCCTTTGTGGACATGGTGGACTTCGTGCGGGAGATGGCGCAGTCCACCTACCTGATCGTCAAGGAAGGGGGCACAATCATCCCCAGTTCGCGGCCATTTACCACCTATTTGGAGGAGCACGGTGCAGACTTCCCTGCGTTTCTCTTTCACGAACATTACATATGGAACAGCGCGCGGCTGCGCGCCGCCTATGGCACCCTGGAGCTCCGGCCCGCCTGCCAGCAGCCATGGCCGGAGCATATGGCCGTAGCCGCGCTGAACTTGGGGCTGGTCGAGGCCGCGCCGGCCATCACCACTTATGTTCGTGCTGCGTTGGGAGAGGACTACTGGGACCAGATGCGCCGCTACCATGCCCAGACGATTCGTCACGGCCTTACGGCGCCACAGCCCGCGCCGGACTTTTTGTTGCGCATCCTGGCCCTGGCCGAAGAGGCGCTGCAGGCACGGGGCTTCGGCGAAGAACGGTTACTCGCTCCTCTGTGGCGGCGGCTGGAACGGCGCATGAACCCGGCCCAGCAGATTCGCCTCATCTTCCGGAGCGACGGCCTGGCCGGACTCCTCAATCACGCTACGATCCGGCCAGGACAGGTTCGCTGACCTACCAAACATCTATCTGCCGGAAGCGCTCAGCATAGGGGACGCCCACTTCTGCCCCGGCGCGGCCGTCCAGCTCTTTCAACCACTTGAGGCTCTCTTCACCCTTGGGGAACTGGCTGACGTGGGCCATGCAGGCTGCCAGTTTCTGTTCATACACGCTACTCACGTCCACGTTCACGTTTGGATCCCGGTCGGTAGAAAAAAGAAAGACGCGTTCGAGCTTGCCCGGCGCGGCCCCGCTTTCGCGCAGCTGTTCCGGGCGATAAAGGGGCATCTTAGAAGGCATGTACGCGTCCAGCGCGGCCTGGCCAGCCGCCCGGTGGTCTGGGTGGATCTGGCCGGTCCAGAAGGGATCGAAGGTAAAGAGCGTATCGGCCTGTGTCAGCCGGTAGAGGCGGGCCAGCTGGGCACGCAGCTCCAGATTGGGCACCAATTCGCCATCGTGGTGGCCCAGGTTGAAGGTTTCGGCCAGCCCCAACAGCCGTGCCGCCTCTTCGGTCTCACGGAGGCGGGTAATAGCCAGGGCCGGGCGCAGGGATCGTCCTTCTGAGTCGCCGATATCACCGAGCGTACAGTTGACTGAAAAGACCTCAACGCCCCTGGCAATCAGCTGAAGGAGCGTGCCGCTGCAACAGCACTCCAGATCGTCAGGGTGAGCGGCCACCACAATAAGGCGCTTTACTTTTTCGAATGGCTCCAAACCCGTAACTTGCCCGCTCATCTTCTCAAACTCTCCATCTTTGCCTTGTCCGGATTCACCCCTCCAACCAGGAACTCAGGGCGAATAGGTTGTACAATCTGTTCTGTCTCGTGTCTATTGCCCGGCCTCAGCCAGGGCCATCCACATCTCCATCGCCTCTTCAAGAGCCGTCTGCGTTTCGGCATATTCCTGCCCGGCCTGCTGGATGGTTCCTACATCCTCCTGCTCCGTCGCGGCGTGTAGCTTCTGCTCGAGATGAGCCAGCTGTGCCTCCAGTTCATGCACACGCGCCTCGGCGTCCGCCACGGCGCGTGCACGGCGCCGTTCCTCGGCCCTGGCCTGTTTGCCGCTCGCAAACTCCTCTTTCGTCGCGGACCGCAGCGTGGAGGCGACCTGCTTGGCTTGCTCCGATTCCGCCTGGCGTCGTGCCAGGAGCTCAGCATAGGTCCCTTCGAAGACGTGCAACTGGCCGTCTTGCAGCTCCCACACCTGTGTCGCCAATTTGTCGATGAGATAGCGATCGTGGGAAACCAGCAAGATCGTGCCGTCGTAGCGTTCTAACACTTCCTGTAGAATCTCCTGTGCTGGAATGTCCAGGTGATTACTGGGCTCGTCCAGCAACAGGAAGTTGGCGCCCTCTAGCGCTAACAGCGCCAGAGCCAGCCGGCCCCGCTCGCCGCCGCTGAGGGCGCGCACGGGTTTGTACACGTCATCCCCGCGAAAGAGATATTGGGCCAGGTAGTTGCGCGCCTGCCCCAGTAGCATGTGCTTGTGACGCAGCAGCTCATCGAGCACCGTGTTGTCGGAGCTGAGCCCTTCATGGGCCTGCGCGAAGTAACCGACCTTGAGGCTGGCGCCAAAGCGCACCTCGCCAGCCAGCGGTTCGAGGTGGCCCATCAGGGTACGCAAGAACGTGGTCTTGCCGCTGCCGTTGGGGCCAATCAGAGCCGCGCATTCGCCACGCATCAGGGTCACAGGCTCCGCCGTAAAGAGCGTTTTTCCAGGGTAGCCGATGGTAAGCTCGCTGGTGCGCAGGACCAGATTGCCGCTGCGCAGGTTCGTCTTGAGCTTGAGGTTGAGGTGGGGCGGGCGGATGACCGGGTTACGCAACCCTTTGATCGCCTTCTCGACATCCATGACGCCCCACTTGGACTCAGAGATGTCAACCTCTTCCATGACCTGGCCCCAGTTCTTGCTCAGCAGAAGGTCTAGCCCACCGGCTTCCACGACGCGCACCTCCCGGATCAGGCGGCGTAGCCGGCCCACTGCCTGGTTCTTGGTGGCGTCGCGGGCGATGTTGCGCTTGATATAGTCAAGCTCGCCCAGGAACCTCTCCTTGATGGCCAGGAACTCGGCCTCACGGCGGTCCCACCGTTCCTGCCGTTGTTGTACGTAAGCGCTGTAGTTGCCGGCATAGGTCTCGAAACCGCCCGGCCCCATCTCCCAGATCCGGTTCACGACGTTGTCGAGAAAATAGCGATCGTGGCTAACGATCAGTAGGGCGCCCTCCCATGTTTTCAGCATGCCCTCAAGCCATTCCACCGCCTGCACGTCCAGGTGATTGGTCGGCTCATCGAGAATGAGCAAGTCGGGGCGCTCAAGCAGGAGGCGCGCTAACAGCGCGCGGGTCTTCTGGCCACCGCTCAACTGAATGAGCGGGGTACGCCACTCTGCTTGGCTAAAGCCCAGGCCGTAGAGAACCTGGCTGATCCGCATCTCATATTCGTAGCCGCCGGCGAGCTCGAAGGCTTCTTGCACCGCGCTGTATTCTGCCAGCAGCGTCGCGTCGTGATCGACGGCCATGCGCGCTTCCAGTTCACGCAGCTGCGCTTCCCGTTCACGCACAGATACAAAGACGGTCAGCATTTCGTCGTAGACCGCGCGTTCACGGCCGGCGAAGGCATCCACCGCCTCCTGACGCAGGTAGCCCAGCCGGACGCCGCGCGCCATAGTAACACTGCCACTTGTCGGCTGGGCGAGCCCGGCAATGACCCGCAACAGCGTGGTCTTGCCAATGCCGTTGGGACCAACCAGGGCGATCTTGCCCTCTTTGGGAATCGACGCGGTGATACCGAGGAAGAGGTCACGGTCTCCAAAGGAAAAACCAAGATTGGATATCGTCAGAAGCGACATAGCGCAAGATTTCCGTTTTCACTTCTGCGCCACGCGCTGTCGATCTGCCCAGATCAATACCGCCAGGGCCAACACACCAAGGCCGGCCAGGGCAATGATCTTGAAGGCGCGACCATCGACCAACAGGGTCAGGCCGCCAAAGGTGGCGCAGAAAATCCAATAGCCAATTACCAGAGTCCGCTCATTGACGCCCATATCCAGCAGGCGAAAGTGTAGATGATCACGGCCGCCCTGACCAGGCGAGACGCCCCGCCGCCAGCGCCGGTACATCAACCAGGCCACGTCCAGGGCCGGCAGACCCACGACCATCATCACGGTAGCGAGCCGCGCGCCGCCAATGATGCCCAGGGCAGCGATCGCGAAGCCCAAGAAGTAACTTCCCGTGCTGCCCATGAAGATACGCGCGGGCGCAAAGTTGAAGCGTAGAAAGCCCAACGCCGCGCCCATGAGCGCCACGGGCAGCAGCGCCACGCTCAGCTGCGGTGGCTCAGCGACGAAGATCATATGGATGGCCAACACCGCGCACAGAATAACCGTGACACCGGCCACGAGGCCGCTGGCGCCATCGAGCCAGTTGATGGTGTTCATCATACCCATAAACCAGAACACGGTCAGCGGCCAGACGATCCACCAGGGAAAGCCGTCGGGACCGAAGAGAAACGTTCCGGTCAAGGGATTGTTCACGTGCTTGATAAAGATCAGACCCAGGATGGCAATGACCGCGGCGCCAAACTGCAGCAGATATTGAGGTCTGCTGGACAGCTCATAGCGGTCGTCCATTAGGCCGGCAATTGCGCAATAGAGCGAACCGGCCAGGAGTGCGCCGAGGCGGATGACTTCGTTTGGGTCGTGGCGAGCCGGAAACCAACTGGATAGGGCAGGTGGCAGGAGTGGGGGTACGATTGTCAGCAGCAGGACGGTGACGAAGAAGCCCCCAAAGAGCGCCAACCCGCCCGTGCGTGGAATCACGCCAGCGTGCCGGCGCCGGCCGCCTGGCTGGTCGGCCAGCCCCAACCGTAGCCCAATCCGGCCTGCCACAGGCGTTGCCAGGAACGTCAACACCAATGCAAAGAGAAAGGTGACGAGGTAGATCATAAGTCACGTTGCGGTAGGCTGGGGATGGAAGCCCGCGCCGTCGGGGCTTCCATCCCCAGCGGTCATGGCCGCATCGTAGTCAACGTGCGCGGAAAGGCAATGGTTTCGCGCACGTGATCGAGACCGCAAATCCACGCCACCGTCCGCTCGACACCAAGGCCGAAGCCGCTATGTGGTACGGAGCCGTACCGGCGCAGATCGACATACCACCCGTACGCCTCCATGGGCAAGTTGTGGCGCTGAATGGTCGAGATGAGGCGGTTGGCGTCGCTCATGCGCTCACTGCCGCCGGTAATCTCGCCATACCCTTCGGGCGCCAGCAGATCGACGCTGCGGCAGATCTCGGGACGACCCGGCTCCGGCTCCATGTAGAACGCCTTCACGGCCGTGGGATAGTGATGGACGAAGACAGGCTTGTCGAACTGGGCCGCAATATAGGTTTCGTGCGGGCTGCCAAAGTCGTCGCCCCATTCAATGGACGGCACCGGATCTGGATAGCCGGGCACCAGCTCGCCTTTGGCAGCAGCCGCGTTGATCATTTCGACCGCATCGTCGTAGTGAAGCCGTGGAAAGGGCGGGGTTACTCTTTGCAGAAAGGTTGTGTCCCGTTCCAGGATGGCCAGCTCGGACGCGCAGTCGACCAGACAGCGCTGTACGATATAGCTGACAAATTCCTGTTCGATATCCATTAGGTCATCCAGCGTGCAGAAAGCGATCTCGGGCTCTACCATCCAGAACTCCTGGAGATGCCGCCGCGTCTTGCTCTTCTCGGCCCGGAAGGTCGGGCCAAAACAATAGACTTTACCAAAGGCGAAGATGTTGGCTTCGTTGTATAGCTGGCCGGTTTGGGCCAGGTAGGCCGGCTCGCCGTGATAGTCGATTTCGAAGAGGGTCGTCGTGCCCTCTGCCGCGGCTGGTGTAATGATCGGGGTGTCGATGTTCACGTACCCATTGTTGTCCAACCAGTCACGGATGGCGCGCACGATGGTTGCCCGCACGCGCATGGCGGCCCACTGCCGCGATGAGCGGAGCCAGAGGTGCCGGTTCTGCATCAAGAACTCAACACCGTGCTCTTTAGGCTGGATCGGATAGGGGTCCGAAATGCCGACGGGCTCGATATAGGAGACATCGACTTCGAAGCCACCGGGCACACCTGGCGCGCGCCCATCGGCCTTGACCATGCCGCGCAACACGAGACTGCTCTCCTGCGTCAAGGCTTTGGCGATTTCGAAATTGTCGTCGCCTACGTTGTTGCGAAAAACGACGGCCTGGCATAGGCCAGTACCGTCGCGCACCTGTAGGAATTGTAGTTTGCCCTTACCCGTCTTGTGGTAGAGCCAGCCCTGGAGCGTAATCTCCTTGCCGACGTGGTCTTTTAGCGACCGAATGGTAACGATCGGCGCTTCCATATCATTATCCTTCTTCTTCCCAGTCGTTCCAGTCGTACTCTGGCTTAGGCAACGTTGTCACCATAACAGGTGTGCCATCCTCTGCCAGCTTTCCTTCTGGAAACAGTTTGGCTAGATCGATCTGATAGTCTTCAAGCCGGCGGCCAACGCGCGAGAAGTGCTCAGGGCGAAACTCGTAATCACGCATCTCGCTGTGTACGGAAAAGGTGTACACAAAGACCGATGCAGGCGCAATGTAATCGGCTTCCAGTTCCTGCATGGCCTGCCGACGCGCTTCTTCGTTGACTCGTTGGCGTGAGCGCGACTTGCGCCGCGTCTTGCGAATCTTGACCGTCGCTTTGCGCTCCTCTGTCTGCGGCGCCTGCGCTTGGCTCTGCGTGGCCGTCCCGCCCTTCTTGGTGCGGAAATAACGACGCCGGCTGCGCCGTGATCGTCGTGATGGTCGTTCTTCAGTCATAGGTCGTGACTTCCTCGCTATGCTTAGCGTCACCCAGCGGCCATGGGGCCGTACAAGTCAATAAACAGTGAAATTGGGCCCAGGCCCCCTACGGCACGGTCAACCGCGAAACTTCGTCACCTTGGGCGTTGACCAACCGCGCCACCGCGCCTGACTGCCAGACAGCCTCCGTCCGGTTCCAATAAAGCGTGACGCTGGTATCGGTGCCGGCGCCACTGTAGAGAATGATCCCACCGCCCGGGAAGAGTGGCACGCTGCCGAATGTATAGGTGGCGCCGCCTTCGCGCTCGAGCCGCCACCCTTGCAGGTTGACGGCGAGATCGCTGTCGTTAACTATCTGTACTCGCTCAAAGGCCAGGTTGCCCGAGGAATCAACGACCGCCACGCGAATGCCCGTGTTGGCGCCTGGCGTGGGAGCCGGCGTGGGCGACAATGCTGGTGCCGGTGCGCTGTTGGTGTCAGGAATCCGCAACCATTGCCCTGAAAAGACAAAATCGGGATTGCTCAGGTCATTGGCCTCCATAATCGCCTGGACAGAGACGCCATAGCGATCAGCAATGGCCGACAGGCTGTCGCCAGCTTGCACCACATAAAACTCCTCGTTGCCGGCATCTGCCAGCGGCGGCTCTGGTGTGGGCGTCTCCGCCGGGACCGCGGCCGGCGCAGCCTGGGTCGGTGTGAAGGTGGGCGCAATCTGCGCCGCCGCGACGGGCGTATAGATAGCCGCCAACACTTCAGGGTCGGGACGGCGTAACTCCACCACCCAGACAACCCCTACCGCAACCACAAGGCTGATGAGTGCGTTCATGACAATCACAAACGCCAGTTGACGTCGATTCATAATGTAATCATGGTTGGAACCAGCCGAGGTATAGCTTTCTGTCCATGACCTTCCTAGGGCAGAGAATCCTGTGACCGTCGCGGCCAATTGGTAACAAACGGCACCCCAGTGTACAGTATGCACCAATCAGCGTAGCATTGTATCATAAGGGCAGAGGCTTGTCATGGATTCAACGCTTCTGCGACACTTGCCAGTACCAGATGGTGAGCCCTGTCACCGTCGCCTGGGCGCTGGCCAGGTAGAATGAAGTTCCGATTCAACGCCAGAGCCACCGCGCGGCCCGTTTTCTCATACTAGCCATGTACCAGATGCCACCAGCTACCAAGCACAAAAACAAAGCAACTCTGTTCGTTGTCGGCGCTGTCCTGGTTCTGACAGTGGGCGCCTGTATGCTGGTCACGGCCGGCGTCATTGTGTTGGGCAGCAGCTCGTCCGCGCCCGGTGCTATACCCGCCGTTCAGACCATCGCCGACCGGACAGCGTACCAGCAGCCGCCACAGCCACAGATCGTAATCGAGCCGCCTCCAGAAGGAATCGACTACGAGAGCGCGGTGTTGCGCAACATCTACGAACAGGTCAATCCCTCGGTGGTCAATGTCACGGTCTGGATGGATCACCCACCCCTGGACGGCGAGGAACTGTTGCCCTTGCCGCCGTCAAACGGGGAATTGCTGCCGGTAGTCAACGGGTCAGGCTTTGTGTGGGACAGTGCGGGCTATATTGTTACCAACAACCATGTCGTCGAGGATGCCCAGCGCGTCCAGGTGACATTCCACGATGGCACGGTCGCGCTCGCCGAGATTGTGGGGCGCGACCCCGACAGTGACCTGGCCGTGCTGCGCATCGACCCAGAAGGGTATGAGTTGCGGCCCGTGCGCCGGGGGCAAATGGACGATGTCTTCGTGGGCATGCGCGTCGCAGCCATTGGCAATCCCTTTGGCCTCCAGGGTACCCTGACCAGCGGCATCGTCAGCGCCTTGGGACGCTCCATTCCCGCGCGCCAAAGCTTTAGTATTCCCGACTCCATTCAAACCGATGCGGCCATCAACCCAGGAAACTCAGGGGGCCCCCTCCTCAACGAGCGCGGAGAGGTCATCGGCGTCAACGCGCAGATTCGTTCGGAAGTCCGCGCCAATAGTGGCGTCGGTTTTGCCATTCCCATCGCGATCGTTGAGCGTGTGGTGCCTTCGATCATCGAGAACGGCCGCTATGACCATAGCTACATGGGCATTGCTGGCATCACGTTTAGCCCCGTGTGTAGCGAAGAACAGGGGCTGCCCAAGTCGTTCCGCGGCGTCATCGTAGCCCAGGTTCTGCCGGCTACACCGGCCTCGCGCGCAGGAATTCGGGGCAGCACGCGTCCCATCCAAACGGAATACGCTCAGATCTGCCCGGCAGCCACCGGCGGTGACTTCATTACAGCGGTAGATGGCCGGAACGTGGTTACCTTCGACGATGTGCTGATCTACCTGGAACGCTATACAAGCCCGGGCGATACCGTCACCCTTACGATCCTGCGTGACGGCCAGGAACAGGAGATCGCGCTCAAGCTGGCGGCCCGGCCACAGTAATGCAAGCGTGTGATGAGCTTACTGGCGTCCAGGGAACAAGGGAGCTAGAACAAGACCGCGAACCATCGCGACGGGGTAGCCTGCCAGCCAGGCGCCCACCATTGATCCTGGTCGACTGCAGCTAACGATGACCCGAGCCTGGCTCGGGTCATCTCGTGTCAAAGCCCGACTCGACGGTTGACGATTCCAGGATCCGGTAGAGCACGTCGCCCTTGCGCACGCGATCGTTGACCTTGAGCGCAACATCTGCGCCAGGCCCTACTTCCTGGATCTTGCGGTGCTCGACCTCCATCGACTCGACTCGTTGGCTGAAATCGGTATTGTAGCCGACAATATGGACGGTATCTCCAACTGCCAATCCATCTTCGAGCTCAAGAACAGCTACGCCGATCCGGGCAAAGTAGTGGGAGACCTTGCCAACTCGCTTTTCCATCTTTCACCCTCCCCCCGTGCCGCGATAAGACGTACGCAGTGGAAATCGTCTGGCGGCACGGACTCTGTCAGCGATGACGTGTCTATATTATCGCGCACTTCAGTCGCTTTGCGACGTAGGGTCCCCGCGGCCGGCCAGGGCGGTCGCGTCACCGTGGTACCGGCTTGGATCGGTGCTGCACAAAGCCCTTCTACATGCACGCGATCACTCCACCTGCGTCTGTCGCAGAAGGTGTTCAGCCAGGAGGTAGTCGGGGAGAGGCCAGGGGGAAGTACAGGCCTCATGGTGCAGCGGGCCGTCGCTGCTATAGGCATTGTGGAGCCGGCACAGGCGCAGCGTTTAGTGCCCGGCTTCTCCGCCTTGTGGTCTTTCACCGGCCTGGTGGGCTCCTGGTCCAGTGCCCGCCATGGACAGCCGGGTGAACCAGATGAGCGCGGCCAGGAAGAGGACGCCGGCCACCCACGTCAGGGTCTCGCCGTGGCCAATGTACATGGCGACAACGCTCGCCAGGCTGACCAATGCCGTCACAAGCACCCCGTTCTGATTGACCCTGCTGTGTAACGGTGGTTCAGTGACTTCCTGCTCTTCCGGCGCGAGCAGACCATGTTCCACGAGCTCCCGCTCGGATGCCGGCTCGATCCGCTTGTAGCCGCCCCGCACGTAGTTGAGCAGCCGGAACCAACTGAAGCCGACCGGGCTAGTACTGGGGCTAGCCAGCACCACCGGAGGAGTCACCCGTTGCGCAATCTGTGTCGGCTTGCTGCCCAGAAGCTGCTGTTTCAGCCAGCTGTCCCGGCTGGTGCCCAGGACGACACAATCGTAGCCTGTCGTGGCATCGACAATAGCGTTGACAACGTCAGGGCTTTCGATGGTCTTAAGGGCCAATTGGCCGTCGCGCAGGTCAGGATTGTCGGCGCGGAGGCCAGCCAGCTGCAGCTCGACTGCCTCGATGAGCTGCTGGCGCTGGTGAGGCGGTGTGGCCGGGCGAAAGATGTGCAGGACATCGATCGCGCCTTCGCCGTCCCGGATCAGCAAACGGGCCATATTGACGGCTTTGGAAGTCTGAAGCGGATCCGCGACGGGCACCAAAATGCGCTGGAAGGGCGGAACCTGCAGCTGCTGGATTACGAGCACCTCACAATTCACCGCCTCCACGATGCGATCAATGTTGCGACCAATAAAAGCTGTGCCAGTCTTGCTTTGCCCACGCCAGCCCATGATCAGGAGATTCACACCTCGCTCCAGCGCGGTCTGTACGATGGCGTCGGCAGGACGGTGAGAGATACGCACAATGACCTCTGCCGGCACGTCCTTAGCCTCGGTAATCCTGAGGGCCTCTTCGATCAGGGGGCGGCTTTGCTGGATGTATTCACGGCCAGCCGAAAGGGGCGTCTGTTCCGGCACGGTAACGACATGCAACAACAGAATCCTGCCCTCCTCACGGCGCGCCGCGTTGATCGCCGGCCAGAGCAGGTTGGGCAGGGAGGCAGGGTTGGCAATGGGAACCAACACCTGGTAATCCCGCGGCGTCGCGGTCACGCGACGCTCTTCCAGGATCACGGGTGTGCGCTCCCGGCTATTGACCCGGGGCCGCGAGTATAGGTAGAAGATGAGCAGACCGAAGCCGATCCAGAGCAGCGCCAGATACCAGGCGGTGGGCGAATAGCCGAAGAGGAAGAGCGCTAGCAACAGCTGTGTGATGATGCCCACAACGGGGATATAGGGGAAGAAGGGCATCAGATAGCCGTAGCGTAGCCGCTTCCCGTACTTGTTGCGGATGGTGATGACCGTCACGTTCACCTGCAGGAAGAGCAACAGGAACATGACGTCGGCGGCAGCGGCCACGTCCTCAATGGGCACAAAGACCGCCATGGCGAGGATCAGGGCGCCGCTGAAGAGCAGCGCTTTGTGCGGCGTGCGCGTGAGCGAGTTGATCTGGGCAAAGGCTGCAGGCAGGTTCCGGTCTCGCCCCATGGCAAAGGAGACGCGCGTGGACGAGAAGGTAGTGGCGTTGAGCGCGCTCATGGTCGATAGGATGCCGCCCACGAGTAGCAACAGTGTGCCCAGGGGCATGAACTGGCGCGCCGCCTCAGCCACGCCCAGCTCCGCGTGTTGGGCCAACCACTGGTACGTGGGGATGTCGGTGTCCGGATTCACCGCGCCGATGGTGACAAAGGCCACCAGCATGTAGATGGGCACGACGATGGCCAGGGAGAGAAAGACAGCCTTGGGGATCGTCTCGCGCGGGTTCTTGACCTCCTCGCCGGCCTGCACAATGATCTCGTAGCCTTCAAAGGCAATGAAGGTCAGACCCATGGCCCTCACGATGCCCAACAGCCCGGCAGGCGCGAAATCATCGAACTTATCTAGATAGATCGGGGAGCGAAAGATAGCCCAAAGGCCGCTGATAATGAATATGCCCAGGATCACCACCTTCAACACCGTGACGATGTTCCCAGCTTTGCCTGTCTCCGACACGCCGCGGAAGTTGATGGCCATAAAGATCAGGATAATGACGGCCGCCAATCCTTTGTGCAGGATCTCGTGGGGCAATCCAAATGAGAGCCCCAGCTCGTCAAAGACAAGAGCCATGTAGGAGCCAAAGCCAAGGGCATAGAGACTGCCCGCCACCGCGTGGGCAAACCAGCTCATCCAGCCGGCCAGAAATGCATTGGGTCCTGGCAGGCCCTCGCGCACCCAAAGATACCCGCCGCCCGCTTCAGGAATCGCCGACCCCAATTCAGCGTAGGTGATCGCGGTGATGATGGCGATAATGCCGTTCAGGGCAAAGGCCAGGATGAGGGCGGGACCGGCCACGCCGGCTGCGATACCAGTAAGTACGAAGATGCCTGCGCCAATCATGGCGCCAACGCCGATCATGGTGATATCAAACAGCGAAAGGTCCCGGCTGAGCTCGGTCTTTACCACAGACATGAGATGATGTCCTTTACTCGACTTTGGTCACTTGCAGGAGTTGCCCAGCCAACGTGGAAAACAGCTGCCACGCCGTAAACAGAGAAGCACGCCTCGGGAACGCCACACAAAAAAGCTGCCCAAACAGAAAAGAAGGAGCACGCTCTTAGTGTCTCCTTCGTTGGTTTGTGTCTGTGTGCTTCAAAGGGCTGCTAATCAGCAAATCCT
>JACFMY010000048.1:5239-23397 GCA_019455155.1 Caldilineaceae bacterium | reverse complement strand
TTGATCTCCGTCTGTGTGACCGTGGAGAGCTCAATCTTGGCCTTTTCCGCGGCTTCGCGCAGGCGCTGTAGCGCCTGGCGATCGATGGACAGGTCAACGGCCTGTTCTTTCTTGAACTCGTCGATCAGCCAGTGAACGATCCGCTCATCCCAGTCATCGCCACCCAGCAGGGTGTCGCCATTGGTCGCCTTGACCTCGATGACGCCATCACCTACCTCGAGCACGGAGACATCGAAGGTGCCACCTCCCAAGTCAAAGACGAGGATGGTTTCATCGTTCTTCCTATCCAGGCCATAGGCCACGGCAGCCGCTGTGGGCTCGTTGATGATACGTAGGACCTCCAGGCCGGCGATTTGGCCGGCGTCCTTAGTGGCCTGGCGCTGGCTATCGTTAAAGTAGGCGGGGACGGTGATGACCGCCTGTTTTACTTCTTCGCCCAGGTAGTTCTCAGCATCACGCTTGAGCTTGGCCAGCACCATTGCGCTGATCTCTTGGGGCGAATAGGTCTTGCTCTTGCTGGGAATCGTCACGCGCGCATCGTGGTTCGGTCCCTCAACAATTTGATAAGGAACCATCTTTCTAGCGCGCTGCGTCTCCGGGTCGTCAAAACGGCGTCCCATAAGCCGCTTGACTGAATAGACCGTATTCTCCGGGTTGACCACCGCCTGGCGCTTGGCTGTAATGCCAGTCAGGCGTTCGCCAGACTTGTTAAACGCCACGACCGAGGGGGTGGTGCGATTGCCTTCGGCGTTGGCAATCACTGTTGGATTGCCGCCTTCCATAACGGCAACCACACTGTTGGTGGTACCCAGATCGATACCGATAATTTTTGCCATGATATAAAAGCCTCCCGCGAACTTGGGGTTATCGCCCCGTCTATATGGAAACCAGCGCCATCGACAGATTCGCCAGCTTTCCTTTCGGACGTCCTCAGTGTAACGCATTCATGTCAGCATGTCATTGGGTTTTCATTAGCGATTTGTTTGAGTTGGCCCGCCGCGCCATTTGAAATCAGCACCAATGTGACGTCCCTTGATTCTGCCAGGGCTGTGGTATCATAAACCAGATAAATATTGTGTTGCGCCGCTTACTTAGCTCAAATCTATCTCATGGAGCGGGTGATGGCCCGTCATAGCTATCACTTTCATAACTGGCCGAGATACCGTTCCGGTCCCGGTCAGCCATATGTTACTGGACAGGAGACTCTTATGAGTAACCAATTGGCCGTCTTTATCGACTTCGAGAACATCGCATTGTGGGCTGAACAAGAATTCCTCGATTTCGAACTCACGCCGCTCATGCAATACCTGAAAAGCCGGGGTCCCGTAGCCTTAAAACGAGCATATGGCGATTGGAGCCGATTCTCTCGTTATCGTGAAGATCTCATGAACAATACGGTGGATCTCATTCAGATCTTTAGTGTACGCGCGGGAAAAAACCGGGCAGACATCCGCATGGCC
The DNA here is from genome assembly GCA_019455155.1 of Caldilineaceae bacterium. GTDB lineage: Bacteria > Chloroflexota > Anaerolineae > Caldilineales > Caldilineaceae > JACFMY01. The sequence continues at coordinate 21,937 of JACFMY010000048.1, read as the reverse complement.
TTGGATGCATTGGAAGCTGCCATTGAACGACCCCAGATCGACACGTTTGTCATCGTTTCCGGCGACAGCGACTTCGGCCCGCTTGTGGCGAAGCTACGCGAGTATGGAAAATACACGCTGGGTATCGGTCCTCGCGAAGTGACGCACCCCCTGCTGGCGCGTGCCTGTGACGAGTTTGTTTATGTCGAAGCAGCCTTGGGCGAGCTGGTGGATGACGAGCGGATGTCCGACACCGCTGTGGCTGATAACGAGCTGGCTCGCCAGCTCCTGTTGAAGGCGCTGCGTGTTCATAGCCAACGGGCGGAGCTGCCCGTTCTCGCCGCCAAGCTCAAGCAGACCATGCTGTTATTGGACTCGTCGTTTAACGAAGCCAACTTTGGCTATCCTCAATTCAAGAACTGGCTTGAGCACAACAGCGACCTGCTGACCCTCTTTGTGAAAGACTTCCAACTCTATGTGGCGCCCCATGATTTCGTGCCCACACCGGAATGGGAGGGATCGATCAGCGCCAACGGGCAGGCAGCTCTGACACAGCAGCCGGTCGGCCAAGCCAGCGACCTGGCTGCGCCGGTCAAGCCTTCGCTGCGCCAGCAATACAACCAGATCTTTACGCGCTTAAAAATGACCTCGGTCGATTTCGCGACGCGGCGCGATGTGCTGCGCGATATCTATCGCGAGCTGACCGAACGGCCGGGCGAACGCACCACCGACGATCTGTTGGAAGAGCTGTGTGATCGCTACGAAACCCAGGGTCTGATCCGCAGCAAGACGACCCTGCGCCAGATCTGGCAGATGGGCTTTCGCCAGCGCGCGTTTGACTATCGAGACCAGGTGGCGTCGGTGCATGTGCCCGTCTGGCTGGCTGAGGAGATCGATAGCGAGGCCGCCTTTGTCCAACGCGCGGAGTCGGGCTTTGTCTACGCCGTCATCAACGCCGGACTGGAGATCGACAAGGAAGAGCTGGCCGCGATTCTGCTCAACGATGCCGAGCATACCGAGTACATTGACAACCTGCTGGATGACCTGGAGCGCCGCGGCCTCATTGTGAACGTAGACGGCCGTTTTTTGCTCCCCGGCCAGAGCTCCATACCGTTCGCCGATGAACCGGCCTTGCAGCCGATTGTGTACGATATCGAGAACGTGCAGATTCCCGATAGTATGCCACGCGGGCATGAGAAGGCGCGGTCCCTGGCCAAGACCGCCATGCTTCAGCGCTCCCAGGACTTTGCGGCCTCGGCACGCAGCTATCTGATGGCGTGCCGGCTGCAATGGGACGCCGTCGAACAGGGCGAACCGGGCGCGACGCTGGAGGATCTGCGCTGGTATATGGCCTCGTTTGCCTCGGTCAAGGCGGGCGAGCTCTCGCAGATTCATCGCGACTACAGCCACTCTCGGCCCTACTACCTGGCATTCTTCTTCCTGGTGCAGGAAGATGACCCACTTTGGAGCCGTATGCGCGGACTCATCAATCCTATGCTCTCCTACTATTGGGTCAATGCCTGGCGCGAGCTCGGGCTCAATGCCGGCAATCCGAGCTTGAGCGCGACAACACCGGCCGAAATCGCGGTGCGCGCTGCCAGCCACGAGAACCAGGACCTCTGCAGTCTCTGGTATGTCATGACCAACGCGCTCGCTGAGGTCAACCCCGGCCTGCTGCGCAGGGTGGCCAATCAGATCCGGCTCAATCGGGGCGAGTCGCCCATGTACGCTCAGGTTGCCGACACACTTGAGCAGATGCTCATGCAGTAAGCGGAAATCTTCGAGACGGGCACACCACGCGGCATTGTGGTGTGCCCGTCTTTTTTTTGCTACAGATCGGCCGCTCTAAGGTCGGGCTGGTCTGGTGCTTCTTTTCTGGGGGGAACCGGCGCGACGAAGGCGATCACGAGGATGAGCAGGCCCACGCCGATGAAGGAAACGATACGGGCCACTGTGCCCGCGCCAGCGAGGTCGACCAGGAAAAGCTTGAGCACGGTCATGCCTAGAACCACGGCGCCCGCGAACCAAAGTGACCGTGCCTTCCGTCCCCTACTCCCAAACATCAGCCCAAGCGCAAGGATACTCCAGGCGACTGACAGCATTGTCTGGTAAAGCGCCGAATCCATCAGCCCTGCGGCCGTGAAGGGCACGCCAAAGTGATGGTGCGCCACCCGGGCCAGCGCTGCGCTCAGCGCGTAGATGGCAATGGCCAGCCACGGCCAGCGCAGCCACCACATCTGCGCTCGCGCGGCAGGCGTGACGGCGTTGCGGGTCCACACTAGCCACACGAATGCGATTGCCAACAGCAGGGCACTTCCTGCGCTCAACGGGTTGAAGATCGGTATGTAGGCCAACGCCCACGAGCCGTCATGCCACGTATTGGCAAAGATAAGATAGACGAGGGCCACTCCCGCGATTGGACCGGCGCCCCAGGTCAGATAGGTCTGCGCTTGCGCGGCCACCAGGCGGGGAAGCCGCGGCGCCAGCCAGATCAGCGCGGCGATCATGGCTGCCAATATCACCATACTCAGCGCGGTCGCGACACTCGGGCTAGCCCCCCAATGGTTTGCCAGCCCATGAAGCGCAGTGGCCGCCAGGTAGGCCAGCAGCCAGGCGCCCCCTGCGTGGTACAGCTGTGTCCGCGGCTCGTCGCCGTGTCGCCACAACATCCAGCCGTGGGCAGCCAGCGCCAACGGCCAGGCATACCAGGCGCCACCTTGCAACGCATAATCTATCTCCCAGGTCTGGAGCAGGGCAAGGGGCATCAATAGCGGCAACAGCCCCCACAATATGCTGCGCAGGGAACGATAGGCCAGCCACTCGCCGATGAAGTCCATGGCAACAGCAGATGCTGCCACAAAGACTACTGCTGTGCTGACCACGAAATGTTCCGGCGCCAGGGTTGCATCTACCAAACCACCGCCAATCCACCAGAGCACGCCCCAAATGAAGCTTACGGAGGCGATTCCCTGCCAGGCTGCTACCCCGTCGCCGCGGGTACGCTGGTCGTGCCGGGCCGCGATGATTGCCGTTGCCATGCCCGCTAACCCCAACAGTGCGCAACCAAGGAAGAAGGTATTCAGAAAGAGCAGGCGGCCACTCTCTGGCTCAAAGGCGGAAAGCATCGTCTCGAACAACGGCGGCAAGTAGAGTGCACCGGCGGCAAACTGGGTGACAAGCCCCCACCCCATCATCCAGGTACGGTTGCGGCGGAAGCCGGCCCACATCCATAGGCCGCCGCCCACGGCCCAGATGGCCCCCGTGATCCGGGCTTCATAGAAGACCGGCACCGCCAGAGACAAGAGGAACAGGCCAAAGAACAGCGCCAGCTCCCGGTGCAGTGCCAGTTGTTTCCAGGGACGCCAGAAGAGTAGGCCGGCCACGGCGAGGTAGAACAGGCCGCCGGCCACCGTGCTATAACCGAGACCCTTGTCGATGTTGGCCGTGATGATGGTCTGCCAGCCCAAAGCTGCCAGGACGTTCAGCACAGACACGCTGGTGGGTATATCAACGCGCGATGGCTTTGCCCGCTGGGTTGCCAGCTGTAGGGCCAGGCCGGCGTAGAAGACGAAAAAGAGCGCGGCGAAGGCCTGCATACCCGCATAGTCGTCCGGCGTATAGCTCTCCAGGCTGATGCCCATGCCGACCACGTACGTGAAGAGGGCGCTAAGCAGCGCCAACGGCTGCCAACCGCGCCAATAGATGATGGCGGCGACACCGGCGTTCACGATTGTGTAGTAGCCCAACAGTGCGGCGTAGCTGCCGCCCTCTTCGGCGACTAGCAAGGGGGCGGCAAAGGCGCCGGCCGAAGCTAGATACGCAAGGATGGGGGCATTCTGCAAGACGGCCAGGGCAGCACAGGCAACGGCCAGGACCGCAAAGATGCCGAAGGCCAGCGGCGCGGGCAGAAGCGCGTACAGGCGATAGGCTGAGAAGGTAGTCAGATAGAGGATTGCCAGCCCGCCCCCTTCCAAGGCCAGGCCGTAGCTACGCCGTCGTGTCCGTACAAACCAGCCGGTAATGCCCAGTGCGATGCCGCCTGCGGCTGCGGCAAGATGGCGTACTTCCAATGAGACCCAGCCCTGGTCCACGGCATACTTGAGCAGAAGCGCAACACCGATAAAGAGCACAACCAGACCCAGCTGTACCAGGATGTGGCGCCGCAGGAACCAGTCCAGTACCGGGTTGGCTTCGTACCAGCGCGGCCCCGCTGGCTGTGGAGCGGGCGCAGCCGCGGACAGCGCCGGCGCAGGGCTGGGCAATGAAAGGGGACGCGGTCCGCCAGGGAGCGTCTTTGGCGGTTCCATGGCCGCGGTCGGCGCCGGGGTGCGGATTGGGGCCCGCGCCACGCTCGAATGGGGCTCATCTACGACGGGCGCCGCCGGCGGCATGGCGCCGGCTGTGGGCATCTCCGCCAGCCCAGCCAGGAGTTCCAGCTGAAGAATACGTTCCTTCAGGTGTGATATATCGCGGCGCAGGATGGCGAACACGATGCCAATGGCGCCAGCAACCGCCAATATGCCTAAACAGATCAGAAAGCCAATTGCAGCTTCCATCAAGATTCCTCCGGTTTTGCGTGGCTGTTGGGGCCAAAATGCACGCGTTACGAACGCCATAGTAGAGTAACTAATGGTGCAGCGCAATCACCGGATTTGTACCACTCAATGGTACACCGCCCGAGAGAGCGATATCGTCTCCCACTTTGATGTTGTTGATGTTGGTTGGATCGTTGCTGGTGCGCGGGTCCAGGATCGGTGGGAAGCCAGATCGTGGCTACTCTGACCGCACGGCAGTTGCCGGCTGGGTCTGCCCCAGCTTCCAGGCCGGGTAAACGCCTGCCAGCAGCGCCGCTACCAGCGCCACGAGGAAGGCCTGCATAAACTCCGTAGGCCGCAACTGCATCTCCAGCGTCCAGCCGAACGAGCGCAGGTTAATGATATAGATGAGGATGATGGCCAGCACAAAGCCAGTCGGCATGGCCAGGAGACCGGCTGTGGCGCCGATCAGGCCAGTTTCCAGGAACGACAGCTGCCAGAGCTGGCGCCGGGTCATGCCTGTGGAGCGTAGCACGCCGATCTCACGCATACGTTCGAATTGCAGACTCATGAGCGTGCTCAAGATGCCGATAAAGGCGACGACAGTGGCCAGGAGCTGGAGCGCCACCGTGATGGTGAAGGTACGGTCGAAGACGGCCAACGCGTTCTCACGCGTGCCCCGGTTTGAGCGGACCAAGAGCTCATACTCGCCGGCAAAGGCTGCGCGCAGCTCCTGCACCTTGGCGTCCACATCTACACCGGGCGCGACAAAGAGGGCGATCGCGGTAATCTGATCGTCGGCGAACCAGCGCCGGTACACCGCGTCGGTCATGAACGCGACCGAACGTACATCAAAATCCACCGTGACACCAACGATGGGGAAGGGCTCGAGACCCTGGTCAGTCTGCACAAAGAGAGTCTCGCCTACCTTGAGCCCCAACCGGTTCGCCATCGGTTCGTTGATGATGACGCCGCCCTGCTCGACAGCCTGCCAGGTCTGGCGCCAGTCACCTACTGCGCTGCGATAGCGGCGATCGGGTCCGGCGAGGTCGTCGCTCAGAGCCACTAAGCGGAGGGGGATGGCCGCACCATCCGCGCTGGTTTGCGCCGCTACGTCGACCTGGCGGGTTGTGGCCAATCGCGTGATACCGGGCATACGGCGCAGCTCGTCCAACAGGCGCGGACTGAGTGCACTGCGGGTGCTGTTGGCCACGAGCGCAGGCGATGATATGAAGATATCAGCCTGGAGCACATCGTCGAGCCAAAGTACGACTGTCTGCCGAAAGCTTCCGATCATTACGCCGACCCCGATGATCACGCTTACGGCGACCATCAGCGCGGCGACAGCAACACCGATCCGGGAGAGTGAACGGACCACCGTGCGTGGGGCCATGCGCGCGATGACGCCCTGGCGCTGCACGATCCACTGCATGCCGCGCATCAACCACAGGGTCACTAAAGGCGCCAACAGCGCCGCCCCCGCGACGATGGCGAAGAGTCCGCTAAAGGTCACCACCAGGTTCCACTCGGGGATCAGCAACAGCGTGCCTACAGCCAGCAAGCCCAACGCCGCAAGTGACACCCAGGGTAACCGGCCCTGGGTGCGTTCCTCCACATTGCTGCGCATAAGCGCGCCGGCTGGCGGTACACTTGTCGCTTCCCAAGCGGGCACAGCTGCGCCTACCAGGGCCGCGGCGACACCGATGGCCGCGCCTTTGGCGAGCGTAAAGACCGGTATCTCCAGGGACCGCACGGCCACGACGAAGAACAGGTCATTGACTGTCTGTGTCACCATCTGGACCGCGCCACGGCCCAACAGGACGCCCAAACCTAATCCCAGCAGCGTGCCCAGGGCGCCCAGCAGCGCCGCCTCGCTCAGGATCAGAGCGAAGATCTCCCACCTTGTCATACCGAGCGCGCGCAGGCTGCCTAACACGGGCCGTCTTTGCACCACGCTGAAGGTGACCGTGTTGTAGATCAGAAACATGCCCACTACCAGTGCCAGGAGGCTCAGGGCCGTCAGGTTCAACTGAAAGGCCGCAGTCATCTCCCCGACGGTGCCGTTACGGGCATCGGTCGCATCGATGCGCGCGCCAGGCGGCAACACGGCTTTGATCCTGGCCAGCGCGGCGGCGCCGGCCTGTCCAGCCGGGATGATGAGATCGATGCGGTCCAGACGACCCACCTTGCCCAATATTTCCTGGGCCGCCGCGATATCGGTCGCAATGAGGCCATCCAATGCCCGGCGGCTCAGGTCGTTTGCCGGCGCCAACAGTCCGGCCACAGTGAGCTCAACCTGGCCCGTGCCTGCGCGGATATGGAGGTGGTCGCCCACGCCAAGGCCGTAGCGCTGGGCCACGTCTGTGCTGAGCAGGACCGTGTTGGGCAGCACCATAAGGTCAGCCAGATAGGCGGCGGCCGGGCCGCTCGACTGGTCGCCTGGGCCCAGATAGCTGCGGAAAGGACCCTCGGCAAAGGGGTCAACACCCAGAAGGCGCATGGGTTGGGCATCGAGCTCCTCGGCCACGACATAGCTTTCGACCACAGGCGCGCTGAGGCGGTAGCCAGCCTCCGTGCGAATGCGTGTGTAGATTGTCTCATCCAGCCCATTGGGGCCGCCGGTTACCTGGTGCGTGGCCTTGCCGGTCACCGTCTCGGTTCCCAGTTGAAACGCGCGTGCGGCGGAGCCGTTGGCCAAATCGATGGCCACAATCATGGCTACGCCAATCGCCACACCGACGATGAAGAAGAGGCTTTGTAGGGGCCGTCGCCAGGTATGCCGCCAGGCCAGGCGCAGCAAGGGACGGATCGTCATGGTCGTGTAGTAAACATGCGGGTTGCCTTGAGTTGAGGCAGTCTTGTCAGCCATGTGCCCTGTTCGAGCCGCTAGTGCCCGTTCTCGTCGATTACCAGCTTGCCATGGTCCAGGTGGAGCACCCGATCCGCCAGCCGCGCGACCTCTGGTGCATGGGTAGCCATGAACAGCGTTTTGCCCGCATCACGGGTGAGCTCCAGGAGGAGGGTGAGCACGGTATTGCCCGTATCTTCATCCAGGTTTCCTGTGGGCTCATCGGCCAGGATGAGGAGCGGATCGTGGGCCAGCGCGCGTGCAATGGCGACGCGCTGCTGCTCGCCGCCGCTTAGCTTGTCCGGATATGTTTGCAGGCGATTGCCCAGCTCGACACGATCGAGCAGCTGTTGGGCGCGGCGACTCGCCCCGGCCTCGCCGTTTAGCTCCAGGGGCAGCATGACATTCTCGAGCACGGTCAGAGTCGGGATCAGGTTGAAAAACTGAAAGACGATGCCGATATTGCGGCGGCGAAACAAGGTGCGCTCATGTTCGGTTAGTGCGGTGAGCCGCACAGCCTCGCTGTCCTGGTAAATGACGACGTGGCCGTGGCTTGGCGCGTCGATGCCCGAGATGAGGTTGAGTAACGTACTCTTGCCGCTGCCAGACTTGCCCAGCAGACAGACGAACTCGCCGGCGTAGAACTCGCGGTTGAGCTCATCCAATACCATGTGGTGCATGTCGCCTTCGTCATAGACCTTGGTCAGTCCCTCCAGGCGAATGAGCACGCGTTTGTTAGGCTGTCTCCCCTCAGGGGCCGCCTGGATGGCAGGCCGGCGTTCAACGCTCTGGTCGATCATAGCTTCGGCTCACTTTGTTGACTCCTCTGGCGGCGTTTGTTCTATTTTGCACAGATGGCTGCTATCCATCTGTCGGCTTACCGACAATGCCAGTGTCCGAGAATCACCGGTTTTGGTGCGCAAGATGAGCAATGATACGCTTAGCTCATGGAGGTTACAGCTGCGGGGAAGAGGGTGGATCGTCATGGCTGAAGCCGATCGTGTCCGGTGGAATGAACGATATCGAGCGGGTGACGCGCCTGTGGTGACGGCGGCAAATCGCTGGCTGGAAGATCATGCTGCACTGGTCGACGAGGTGGCGGCCGCAGCGATCGCGCAGGGCCGGCCGCCAGCCGCCTTGGATCTGGCCTGCGGGGCCGGTGGCGCGGTGGCCTGGCTTGCCCGGCGCGGGTGGCATGTTACGGGCGTGGATATCAGCGATGCTGCACTGGGGCTCGCGCGCCAGGCATTGACGCAGGTGGCCCCACAGGGCGACTGGCAGCTGCTCCAGGCAGACCTGGACGATTGGCGCCCGGAACCGGCAGCCTATGATCTCATTACCTCCTTCTACTTTCTGAATCGCCGGCTCTGGCCTGCGCTGCGCGAGGCCGTGCGGCCCGGCGGCCTGCTTGTCATCGAGACCTACAATTGCCATGCCCTTTCTATGCGGCCGCAAGCCAATCCGGCCTATCTGCTGCAACCTGGCGAGCTTGCCAACGAAATCAGCCGGTGGGGCTGGCATATTCTGGATGCACGCAGCAGCACAGCCGGCAACGGCCGTGACGCGGTTGTGGCAACGCCATCTTCCTGACTGCGAAGCCCTGTGGCTGTGAGACGACGAATCAACAATTGGACCGGCGTACGTAGGCCGGTCTGTTGGCAACCCAACCCCACAAAGAGGAGCGAGGGACCGTGAAATCTGACCTTGACCACCTGATGGCAGAACGTAATCTAGATGCTCTCCTGGTTTTGGGCAATTCAGGAGGCAATCCCGCCATGCAATACCTTATTGGGGGCGCCCATATGGAGCGGGCGCTTGTCATCAAGCGCCGTGGCGGCCGGTTGAAACTGATCCACGGTAGCATGGAGCGAGACACGGCCGCAGCCACGGGCCTGCATCTGATCGACCGGGACGCCAGATACAACCCATATGCATATCTGGAAGCCCACGAAGGCAACGAGCTTGCCGCGCAGGTAGCCTACCTCGCCGATGTGATCAAGGATGAGCAGCTGACGGGACGGCTGGGCGTTTACGGCATGTACGACGCGGGCGCGGCGATGACCATGCTCAATCTGCTGCAGGACCGGATCTTGGACACGGAGATCGTGGGCGAGTACGGTAACTCGCTCTTCGCCACGGCCCGCGAAACGAAGGACGACCGCGAGATCGCGGAGATGGTAGAGGCGGGCCGGCTGACCAGCCTGGTCGTTGGCGATACCCTCGACTTTGTAAGCGGCCATGACACGCGGGACGACCTGGTCGTGAAGCGCGACGGCGACCTTCTCACCATTGGCGAGGTCAAGGCCTTCATTCGAAGCCGGATCTACCACTACGGCATGCAGGAGGATCACGACACCATCTTTGCCCAGGGTCGTGACGCTGGCGTACCCCACAACAACGGTACGCCAGATATGCCTCTCCGCCTGGGTCAAACCATTGTCTTTGATATCTTCCCCAAACTGAACAGCGGCTATTTTCACGATATGACGCGTACCTGGTGCTTTGGCTACGCCACCGACGAGGTACAGGAAATCTGGACCCAGGTAAAGGAGATCTTCGATCGCGCCATGGCCGCCATCGCCGTAGGTGTGGCCTGTCAGGACCTGCAGGCGATGACCCTGGATTATTTCGAGAGCAAAGGACATCCGACGTCGCGCACCCATCCGGGCGGCTATGAAGGGTATGTCCACAGTCTGGGACATGGAGTTGGTTTGGATATCCACGAGGAGCCGCGCCTGAATATCGCCGCGGGCAATACGACCCGGCTCCAGCCCGGTCACGTGGTCAGTGTCGAGCCTGGACTCTATTATCCAGAAAAGGGCTTCGGCATCCGCATTGAGGATACCGTGGCGTTCAAGGAGGATGGCACTCTGGTCAATCTGACGAGCTTCTCGTATGACCTGATCGTGCCCATGAAATAGGCCAACTGAAGCTGATCACCCAGGCAAGGTTTGGGTATATCTGGGAGCAAGCAGAATTGTCCAGTCCGGCTCGCGGTCAATGCAAGCCAAGCGGAAAATCCCCCTGGGCAGCCCTGCCCGGTGCAGTCTCAAGGCTCAGCTGCGCGATCCGGTACAAGGACCGCGCAGCTGAGTTGTGTACGTACTACTCGCCAATCTGCGCAAACTCGGCCGAAATCCACCCGCCGGCGGGGCCATAGTCAATCTTGATCCATGCGCCATCCTGGCTGGTTTCCAGGAGCGCATAGGCGTCGCCTGTCGCCACAAAGCCGAGGATGCGACCTGTGCCGGAGGGGACATCGCGAACCAGGACGCGGCCGCCTCTCGCCACGATGGTGACGGTAGCGCCGGCGGGCCGTTCCACTGCTGGCTCTTCCGTGGCCACGGGCGTGGGTTCTTCAGCCGCTGCAGGTGTCGCCTCTTCTGTGGCTTCTTCGGTTGCCTCAGGCGTGGCTTCTTCGGTAGGCGCGGGTGTCGCTGCTTCTGTGGCCTCTTCTGTGGCCTCTTCTGTGGCCTCTTCGGTTGCCTCAGGCGTGGCCTCTTCGGTAGGCGCGGGTGTCGCTTCCTCGGTCGCCTCGACTGTGACCTCAGCTGCTGGCGTCTCCTCGGCCACCGGTGTTGCCTCAATCTCAGGCTCCGCGGCCGCCTCCACGGGGTGAGCGCCGTACGGCAGCGGCGCACCAGTCAGCACCGCGATGGCGGTCTCCAGCAGCGGGTCGTTTTCGCTAAAGAGCGTCTCTTCCGTCACAGGCACCTGCACCGTAGGCATGACGCCCTTGCCCTCGATATGGATATTGCCGTCCATGTCTACGGCGCGGCCGACGGTAAACTGCAGCAGCTCGAACTCGGGCATCTGGAAGACGCCAATGCTGCCGCCCAGACCGGCAGTCGGATATTCGCCTACGACTTCGGCCCGATTTTGTTGGGTCATGTCGTAAGTGAAGAATTCGCAGGCGCTGGCACAGTTGGGGCCAATGATCACGGCCACGGGCCCGTTGTAGCGCAGACTCTCGTCAGGCAGGTAGAAGCGATCCACCGTATTGGGGTCTGCGTAGAACTCACCCAGGTCTTCATCGTAATAGCCGGTATTGCCCAGTTCCAGCTCTTCATTGAAGAAGTATGCCGCCATCTGGTCGGCCAGGAAGCCACTGCCGCCACCGTTTTGGCGCAGGTCGATAATGAGACCCGGTACGCCGAGCTGGTTTAGCGACTGGATCATGTGTTCCCAGAGCTGAACCGTGAGTAGCTCGTTGTCTGAGAAACTGAAGACCTTGACCAGGCCCAGGCCATTGTCCAGGAGGCTGAACTCAACTGGCAGCTCTACACCTGTGCGGCCGCGATTGAAGGAGGAGACGCGGAAGCTTTCAGTTTCCTCGCTCGTCTGCAAGGTGACGGTCTGCGGTTCGCTCGCGCCGGGATTTTGATAGGTGACTTCTACTGCAGTGCCCAACGGGAAGCGGATCGCATAACGGAGCTGTTGAAGCCGCTTGAAGTGCTCTGTGGAGAAGGGCGCTGAGAAGGCCTGTGTGCTGCTCACAATTTCGGCAATAGGCTGGCCGTCGAACGCCAGGATCTCCGCCCCTAGCTCGATGCCTGCACGTTCGGCCGGCCCGTTGGCGGTGACGAAGTTGACGATGGTACGGCCGTCCTCGAGCTCGCGGATGGCGATGCCAATGCCGCCACCGGTGGCGCGCTGGAAGTCCTCGGCGAGGAAGGGTCCGCCGACATGGCCATCTGGGATTGCCCAGGTGAAGTCACGTAGCGCGCGGCGGTACGCCAGCACGTCATCGTTCTCTTCTGCCTCAAGAAAGCGCGGGCGGAACTCAGCGACGAGCGCGTCCCAATCGATGCCTTTGTATTCGGTGAACGCATATTCTTTGCGCATCTTGTCCACCATGGCGTCGAACGCTGCGCTGTAACTCAAGTCCGAGAAATCGTCGAGTGCGATTTCCTCAGGCTCGATGAGCTCCATGGTGGGCTCGCGGGAGCGGTCGAAGGTGAAGGGATCGGTATTGAGGTCGACGACTGTGTAGCCAGCTGGCAGGCGGACAATGGGGTCATCTTCGGTAAAGAGTAAGCCATCTGCGCCAAAGCCGCTGGGAAAGCCCTGCTGGTCGTCTGGCGCCCATACGACGTACATGCCGCCGATGACCTCGCCGCCGCCGCTCGGGGACGTCTTGACGCGGGTCGTGGCATAGGCTGTAGACCAGCCGCCGCCGCTTTGGTCGCGCTGCTCCAGGAACGGGTCACCAAAGGCATTGGTCCAGTAGGCTACAGCAAAGGTCATGACGCCTGTATCCTCTTCGCCGTCATGATCGACGTCCTTGAGCGTACCTTGCGGCACGGCTGGCAGCGAGAGCGTCCAGCCAAAGGGAGGGTCGAAGAAATCGCCCGTGATGACGCCCAGCACCTGGGATTCGCGCGGGAATATGAAGCCGCGATTCCGGTCGACAAAGCCAGCCTGGTCCTCCAATACAATGAGCGGCTGCGCTACGCCCAGGGTGATGAGCGGATTGGTGTAGTTCATCTCACCCTTAATGAAGACAGGTCCACCTTCATCGTTTTCGATCGGTGCAGGTGGAATCTCGCCCTGGGCCAAGGCGAGTGGCGCGGGCACCAAGGCCATCGCGAGGAGCAGGACGATCAACAGATGATAGAGCCGGTTCATGTATGCCTCCTTGAAACGCGTTCCGTTGCTCACAAACAGTCACTTGGGGGTGCTGGGCATGGCCTCAGCCAGCCGTGTTCGTTCATGTTCAATCACGTCATCCAGGATTTGGTTGAGATCAGACTTGGGCGCCCAGCCAATCGCCCGGTTGATCTTGGTTGTGTCAGGTACGCGACGGCGCATGTCTTCAAAACCGGGCGCGTACGCTTCGCTATACGGAATATGCTGCAGCTCGCTCGTGCTCTTTGCACGTTCCAGCACAGTCTGTGCCAGTTGGTTGATGGTGACTTCCTGGCTGCTACCGATATTGTAGATCTGGCCGGCCGTCGCTTCAGGGCAGTTCAGCAGATCGACCACCGCCCGCACCGTGTCCCGCACATGGCAGAAACAGCGTGACTGCTCGCCGTCACCATAGATCGTGATGGGCTCGCCGCGGAGCGCGGCACGTACGAAGCGGGGCACGACCATCCCATAGCGGCCGCGCTGGCCCGGGCCGACGGTGTTGAAGAAGCGTACCACCGTAACGGGTAGGCCATATTCACGATGGGCGGCCAGGCCGAGAAACTCGTCCAGCAGCTTGCTGGCGGCGTAGCTCCAGCGGCTGCGGCTGGATGCCCCCAGGAGGATGTCGTCTTCTTCGGCAAAGGGCACCCGTACCCCTTTGCCGTAGACTTCGCTGGTACTGGCCAACAGCGTGCGGCAGCGATAGCGCCGGGCTGCGGCAAGTACCGCATGGGTACCGAGCACGTTGGTCTCGATTGTCTCAGTCGGTCGCTCTACCACCAGTTGCACGCCCACGGCTGCGGCGAGATGGACGATCGCATCGGCCTGGCTGGCCAGCCGGTCGAGGACCAACTCGTTGCGCAGATCGTCGATCGCGAATGAATAAAGGGGATGGTGCGCAAAGGCGCGAATGTTTTCAATGTCACCGGTACTCAGATTGTCCAGCACCGAGACCGTGTCGCCCCGTTCCAAAAGGGCGCGGGTTAGGTGGGAGCCAATAAAACCTGCTCCACCGGTAATCAGAACGTGCATACAAGCGCTCCACTAGAAACCGTTACCAGGTATGGTTGCCGTAGCTTCCTTGGATTTGGGAGAATCGGAGATTAATCCTTTGTTAGCCTAGGACGGGCTGGCCATGCGGCGCATAGGTACTGGCTACCTGGGCATTATCACCTGATTCACGGCAATTTGGCAACCATGTGAGATGCGCCCGTTTACTCAATAGCTTTGACGTTGCGCGCGGCGCCGGTTACAATGGGCAGGTTATGACGACCGATTGGAGATTCGATCTGCGGCTAGAGCTGACGGAGGACGGTTACCGGGCGACGGTGGAACACTCGCCCGCGGGCGCGGCCTGGTCTGCCTTTGTTCTCCCGTTTACATCGGGAGAACAGCATACCATTGCCCGCCAGCTGCTGGCTGAAGCCGGCGACCGCGAAGACCGGCGGACAGAACAGTTCACTCTCGCTCGCACGGTGGGCGGTAGACTCTTTGACACGATCTTCCATGGTCCTATCCGTGACCTCTGGCAAGAAAGCTGGCGCCGTGCGTACCAAGAACGTGCTACGCTGCGCCTCCACCTGAGTGTGGGCAACGCGCCTGAGTTGCGCATCCTGCCGTGGGAGTATCTCTATGACGAGACGCGTGAGGAATTCATCGCACTGTCCGTCCATACCCCACTGTCACGCTACCAGTCCCTGGCCCACCAGATCCGGCCGTTTCCGGTGAAGCCGCCACTCCGCGTGCTGGTGGTGATGGCTGGCCCAGAAGGCTATCCGCCACTGGCGATTGGCCGGGAATGGCGCGATCTGGTGGATTCAGTCGACTACCTGGCTGCGGACAACCGGATGGTTTTTGACCGCCTGCCTAAGCCAACGCTCCTGGACCTGCAGCGCCGATTGCGCCAGCAAGAGTACCATATCCTGCACTTTGTTGGCTTCAGCATCTACGATCCACAGACACAGGAAGGTGTGCTCATCTTTGAGGATGAAATGGGACGCGGGCGCGCTGTCAGTGGCCAGCATCTGGGCAGCCTGCTCGGTGACCATTTCTCGCTGCGGCTTGCGCTGGTAAGCATCCGGAATGCGGCCCGGACGGCAGGGATCGAGCCGGCCGCCCAGGTCATCGATCAGCTGGTGCGGCGCGGTGCACCCGCGGCAGTCTACCAGCCGGCATTGTTGCGGACCCGGCCCTCGCTGGCCTTTATCCATGAGTTCTACGCGGCCCTGGCCGGCTTCGGACCGGTCGACGAGGCTATGGCCGCGGCACGCCGCGCAATCCAGCTGGAAGAGGCCGGCGCGGGGTGGGGATTGCCCTATCTCGCCATGCGCGTGGCCGATGGCTGTCTGTTCGAGCGCAAGGGGCCGCCGCCGGCGCCGGCCAAGCCACGGCTAAACCTGCGATCGGTGCTGACCCGGCGGTAGCCAGCCGCGCGAGGTCGCTCTGCGAGCCGCGCCAAGTCATGAAAAACCATATAGGGGGCGTAGCCCACAGATTACATGATCTGGCCGCGCTACGCTGAGGAAAACCCTAAACGCATAAGGAGAAATCATGAGCAAAGCAGATGTCGGGCTGATTGGCTTGGCTGTCATGGGCCAGAACCTGGTGCTGAATATGGAGCGCAACGGCTATACGGTGGCCGTCTTCAATCGCACCACCTCTGTCACTGACGAGTTCGTCGGCGCCCATTCGGACAAGCGCCTTGTTCCGTCACGGACTCTGGAAGCCTTTGTCGAGAGTCTAGCGCGCCCGCGCAAAATCCTCATCATGGTCAAAGCCGGCAAGCCGGTGGATGCGGTGATAGACAACCTGCTACCCCTGCTCGATCCAGGCGACCTGGTCATGGACGGCGGCAACAGCTACTATGCCGACACGGAGCGGCGCAGTAAAGATTTGGCCGCACGGGGTCTGCTCTTCATGGGCGTGGGCGTGAGCGGCGGCGAGGAAGGCGCCTTGTGGGGTCCTAGCATCATGCCCGGCGGCTCGCAGGAGGGCTGGTCCCTTGTCAGCGATCTCTTGCAGGCCATCGCGGCCAAAGCACCCGAAGATGGCAAGCCCTGCGTGGCGTACATGGGACCGCGCAGCGCGGGCCACTATGTGAAGATGGTGCATAACGGCATCGAATACGGTGATATGCAGCTCATCGCGGAGGCATACCATGTGCTGCGTGAAGCCTTGGGCTTGAGCGCAAGCGAGCTAGCGGGCATCTTCGAGGAGTGGAACAAGGGAGAGCTCGATAGCTATCTCATTGGGATCACCGCCCAGATCTTCCGCAAGGTGGACGAAATCACCGGTAAGCCCTTGGTTGACCTGGTGTTGGATGCGGCTGCCCAAAAGGGCACCGGCAAGTGGACCAGCCAGGATTCCTATGACGTGGGCGCGGTGGTGCCTACTATTAACAGCGCCGTAGTGGAACGAATCATCTCGAGCATGAAACGGGAGCGGGTCGAAGCCGCCAAGGTGCTGCCCGGCCCATCCGTTCACTATACCGGCGACCGTGCGGCGCTCATCGACGCGGTGCGCCAGGCCCTGTATGCCAGCAAGATCAGCGCCTATGCGCAGGGCATGGACATGTTGCGCCGGGCCAGCGAGGCGCGGGAATATGGGCTGAAACTTGGCGAGATCGCCTCCATCTGGCGCGCTGGCTGTATCATCCGCGCCCGGTTCCTGAACCGGATAACCGAGGCCTTCGACCGCAATGCCAAT
>JACFMY010000048.1:0-5229 GCA_019455155.1 Caldilineaceae bacterium | reverse complement strand
AATCTCATGTTGGACGCTGACTTTGCGGTTGCCATCGGCGAGCGCGTTGCGGCCTGGCGCCATGTGGTACAGACGGCCGTTGCCCTGGGGATCCCGGTACCGGCCTTCAGTGCCAGCCTGGCCTATTATGACAGCTATCGCAGCGCCAATCTGCCGGCCAATCTCATCCAGGCCCAGCGCGATTTCTTTGGCGCCCATACATATGAGCGCGTGGATATGGACGGAGTGTTCCATTCGGATTGGGGATAATGAAGCGCTGGCTAATCGTAGCTGTTCTAATTCTAATCTTTGGAAGCGGCTGGCTGTGGTACACGCGGCCGGAAGGCGGGATCGTCGTGGCGGGACTGGCCGCGCAGCCAGCCGTCGGACGGCCCGCGCCGGACTTTGAGCTTCCTACCCTGGATGGCGGCACCTTCCGCCTCAGCGAGTACCGGGACCGGCCCGTAGTGCTGAACTTCTGGGCGACCTGGTGCCAACCCTGCCAGCGTGAGCTGCCTGCCATCCAGCGTGCGGCGGAGCATTACGCTGGCGTTGTGACGTTTGCGGCCGTAGACCAGGCAGAGACGGACCAACGGGTACAGCGCTACGTGGACGACCTGGGGTTGACCTTTATCATTCCCATGGACGGCAAGCAAGAGGTCGGTGAGCGCTACGATATCACCGGCCTCCCCACCACCTTCTTCATTGACGAAAAAGGTGTGATCCAGGCGATCTGGATGGGTGAAATGAACAGCATAACGCTGGCCGAAAACATCGCAGTTCTGCTGAAATAGGCGCGTCTGCATGTGCCGTTGTCCTGCCGTCAGAGTACTCTGGCCAGCCCAATCGAGCGATCAGCTATGCCCCAAACTATGACCAAACGCGATCAGCTGCCGACGCTGGACGAGAAACCAGTCTACGTCAATCGCATGTTCGCTCGCATTGCGCCCACATACGACCTGATGAATCGGCTTATGAGCTTTGGCCAGGATCAGGGCTGGCGCCGCGAGATGCTGCGCTTGTGTAATCTGCCGCCGCGTGGCCGGTTGTTGGATGTGGGCACGGGCACTGGCGATATTGCGTATATGGCCATGGAGTACTATCCGACGGTCCAGGCCGTTGGTTCGGACTTCACCTATGAGATGATGGCAGCTGGTGTGAATAAAGTGCCTGGCCTGTACCTGCCGTTCGCCCAGGCGGATACGTGCCGGCTGCCGTTTCCTGACAACACGTTCGATGCGGTGGTAAGCGGCTTTCTTGTCCGCAACGTCGTCAATCGTCTGGCCGCGTTTCGGGAGATGGCGCGTGTCACAAAACCTGGTGGGCGCGTCGCGTGCCTGGAAACGACCCCCCCTTCCAACAGCCTGGTCGGTCCGCTCTTTCGCTTCTACTTCTTCCGTATTGTGCCAGCAGTAGGTGGGCTGGTAGCTGGCGACCGCCAGGCGTACGCGTATTTGCCCCACAGCACGGTCGAGTTCCCCAAGCCCCCCGTGTTGGCCCGATTGATGGAGGAAGCTGGGCTCAACAACGTCTTTTTTGTGGAACGGATGTTGCGTTCGGTCGCTATCCACGTGGGCACCAAACTCCCGTGAACCGATCTCTACACAGCAGCGTTAAGAAGTGATGGCTATGGAATCCTTTGATTTCCACGGAGCGCGCGCGGCTTTACGCGGCAATCCTAGCTTTGTCTGGCGCGCCGGCCAAAACCGGCGCCTGGAGATGATCGTTCACTGGGGCGCGCTCGACCGCGCGGCCGGCAAGCCGCGCGTGCTGGTCGATGGCTGCGGCGTTGGCATGTACGTCAAGGCGCTACAGCCCTATGGCGAAATCGTTGCGGGCATTGACATCGAGCATGAGCATCTCGAAATCGCCGTCGACAACGCGCCCGCCGCGGCCCTGTCCCTGGCCGCGGCTGAAACTCTGCCCTTTGCGGACGGCGAGTTTGACCTGGTACTGAGTCACGAGGTGTTGGAGCATGTGCTCGATGACCGACGGTCGGCCGCGGAAATCGCGCGGGTCCTGCGTCCAGGCGGCCGGGCTGTCATTTTTGCCCCCAACCGGCTCTATCCCTTTGAGACACATGGTATCTACTGGGGCGACAACTACTGGTTTGGCAATATGCCTTTGGTGAACTATCTGCCGGATGTACTGCGCAACCGCCTGGCCCCCCATGTTCGTGTCTACACGGCGACCGGGCTCCGGCACCTTTTTGCCGGCCAACCTGTGCGTGTGATTCACCACACGCAAATCTTTCCTGGTTACGACAACGTGATGCGCCGGTGGCCCGCAATTGGCGCGTGGCTGCGACGGATAACCTACCGGCTGGAGCACTCGCCGCTCACGGTATTGGGACTGAGCCATCTGCTAGTGGTGGAAAAGGTCGCCGATCGGTAGACGATGCTGGCGCGAACGCGTCTGCGATCCTGGCCGGCTTCATTTGTGTGGATCTTCACGAACGTGTTACGCTTTAGTGTCTGATTGGCCCGGTGCGGCAGTTGTTCGGGCGGCCGGCGCCGGCAGGTGAGAGAGTTATGACAAAGAGATTGGATCGGCATGACTACGTATTGATGGCGCGACGCAAGCGGCAACGCGCCAAGGCCGAGCAGCCCAAGATCTGGCAACGTCTTGGGCAATTGGTGTTGGTTGTCTTGCTCATCGTTGCCGTGATAAGCGTGACCGTGACCGGCGTACTGGCGGCTACGGTCGTTGGCATCTACAACGAATATGCCAGCCAATTGCCAGATGTCTCTCTCATCGAGCAGCAACAAGATCAGTTTCAGACGGTACGCATCTACGACCGGACGGGCAAATACCTGCTCTACGAAAGTGTAGACCCACGACCCTTTGGCGGTGACCGTCGCTATGTGGCGCTGGACAGGATGACACCCTGGGTCTGGAAGGCGGCGGTTGCATTGGAGGACCGTAACTTCTGGGAGAATCCAGGAATCAACGTGCGCGGTCTCTTCCGCTCATTTGTCTCGAACGTGCAGGGGGGTGACGTGCAAGGTGGCTCGTCCATCACCCAGCAGCTCATCAAGAATGTCATCATTCCCCCCGAAGAGCGCGCCCAGCAGAGCTATGCCCGCAAGATCAAAGAGGTCATTCTGGCGCTGGAGGCGACCCGCCGTTACTCCAAGGAAGAGCTGCTGGAGTGGTATCTCAACTTCAACTTCTACGGCAACCTGGCCTATGGCGTCGAGGCGGCCAGCCAGGTCTATTTTGGGAAGAGCGCCAGCAATCTCAGCCTGGCGGAAGCGGCCATGCTTGCTGCGATTCCCCAGTATCCTGCCCTGAATCCCATCGATAATCCGGAGGACGCCAAACGCCGGCAGGGTGTAACGCTGCAAGCGATGGTAGATGCCGGCTATATCACCCGGGCTGAGGCTGACGCGGCCTTTGCCGAGGAGCTACAGCTGCGCCGGTCGGTGGCGGAGCGCTTCGACGTCATGACCGCGCCCCACTTCGCCCTGTACGTGCTCGATCAACTGAAGAAGCAGTACAACACACTTGATGATCCCTTTTTCATGTGGCGTAAAGGGCTGACGATCTATACGACCCTGGACGTGGAACTCCAAAAGTATGCCGAACAGGTCGCGCGGGAACAGGTGGAGATCCTCAAGGATCAGGACAAAAACGCGAGCAATGCCGCAGTGGTGGCGATCAAAAACGATACAGGCGAAATCCTGGCCATGGTTGGATCGCTCGATTACAACAACAAGGAGATCGATGGTCAGGTCAATCTGGCTCTCGCCGAGCGCCAACCCGGCTCCAGCTTCAAGCCCTATGTCTATCTGACAGCGCTGCAGCAGGGCATGACGCCGGCGACCATGATCCTCGACGTGCCTACGGCCTTTCCCCAGGCGGACGGCAGTTACTACCGTCCGGAGAACTACGATCGCCAGTATCATGGCCCAGTGCCGCTGCGCATTGCCCTGGCCCGCTCCTATAACATTCCGGCGATCAAAGTCATGGAGCAAGTCGGTGTGGCCAATGCGTTGCGGACCGCGCATCGCATGGGCATCAATGGTCTCAACCGGGGTCTCAATTTCTATGGGTTGAGCCTGGTGCTTGGCGGTGGTGAAGTGGCGCTGTTGGACCATACCTATGCCTACAGCGTGCTGGCAAACAGCGGCGTGATGGTGGGGGAAGCGAAGCCTGCCGACGAGATTGAGAGCGGCTACCGAACGCTGGACCCGGTCTCAATTCTGCAGGTGCGCGATAGCGATGGAAACATTCTCAAGAAATACGAAGCGCCCGACGCGGAACGTATCTTCAGCGCTGAAGTCGCCTATCTCATGCAGGATATCATGAGCGACGATGTGGCACGCGCGCCGGCCTTTGGCGCCAATACCGCGCTGACCCTGCCCGATCGCAAGATTGCGGCCAAGACGGGCACCACCAATGGCTTCAAAGACAACTGGACCATGGGCTTCACGCCCCAACTGACCGTCGGTGTCTGGGTGGGCAACACCGACAACGAATCGATGCAGAATGTGACTGGTCTGTCGGGCGCGGCGCCGATCTGGAACGCGGTCATGCGCAAGTACCATGAAAGCGAGCCGCCCCAGTGGTATGACATGCCGCCCGGTATCGTGCAGCGAGTCGTCTGTATGCCCAGCGGTCTGTTGCCCACGGATCAGTGCCAGGAGCAGCGCGCCGAGATCTTTGTTGCTGGCACGGAGCCGACCATCTTGGACAACATCTGGCAGGAATTCGAGATCGATCGGGAGACAGGGCTGCTGGCCGGCCCGCAGACGCCGCCTGACCGGATCGAAAGTCGAGTCTACGAGATTCTGCCACGTGAAGCCGCCGACTGGGTACGCGAGAATGGCATCGCGCAGCCGCCCACCGAGACGGCTTCAGTGCGCCCCGAGGACTACGATCCGGACAGCGCGATCATCTCACCGACGTTGGGCAGCTATATTTCCGGTGTTATCGAGGTGATTGGTAACGCCCGCGGTGGTCCGTATCGCCTGGAACTGGGTGCAGGTCTTGAGCCGGGTGAATGGACACAGGTCGGACCGGAACATGGTGAGGAAATCCAAAATGGTGTTCTGGAACGGCTGGATACAAAGGCATTCCCCGAAGGACTCTACACCCTGCGGCTGACGGTGAATCGGGGCGACGGACCACGTATCACGACGATTCCGGTGACCATCGACAACACACCGCCTTCGGTAGTGGTAACTGAGCCGAGGCCTGATGAGCTCTATGTCATGGAAGATGACGAGCAAATCAATATCAACGTGC
>JACFMY010000047.1:20027-23422 GCA_019455155.1 Caldilineaceae bacterium | reverse complement strand
TAGATGGCGGCCCACACTAGGTGGGCGAGCAACACCAGGGCGAAGTAGTAGAGCGTGTAGAGTCCAAGGACTGTGGCAATCAGGTAGCTCAGCGCGGGCCAGGAACCGAGGACCTGGCGTACGCTCTGCGTCTTCATCCGTTCCACCAGGCGCCAGAGCGCTGCTGAGCTCCACATACTGAACAACATGGCTAGCCCGTACATGCGTACTTCCTGGCTGTAGAAGAGATGCATGGGGCTGGCAGCCAGGAGAAAGAGTGCGAGCCAGAGCACGCGGCGCCGGCCGGGGAAGAGCGTCCACGCCAGCCAGGCCTGGAGTGGCAGAGCAGCCACGCCCAGCAGCACGGAGAGCGTCCGATCTACGACAGGGTTGGCGCCGCCCCATATGCCTATCCAGCCGTGCAGCAGCGCGTAATAGAGCGGTGGATGGATATCGTGAGCGGTCAGGTACAGCATGCGTGGCAGCGACTCGGTGGCGAAATAGATGCTGTAGCCTTCATCCCACCAGAGGGGTTGCCAGGTCAGGCGCAGCGCGCGCACGGCCAGGCCGGCCAGGACGATCAGGAGCACGCCCCAGGTCATACGGGCTGAATAGGCGCCGCGTCTGGCGTTGCCAGCGATCATAGACACTTCAAGGCTTTTCGTAGCGGACGTAAAGTTCACGGTTCGTGTCGGTGCCGGTCAGGCTGAAGGAAGCCGGCGGCCCGGCCGCGGCGCCGCTGCTGTCAATCAGCTGGACCTCCCACGTGCCAGCGGGCTGGATGCCCGAGAATTCTACCTTCATGTTCTGGAACCGCTGGCGCGGGCTGGCAATGGGCCAGGTCATCCCCGCCGCGTCAGCCGACGTAGCGTTCACTGGCAGTTCGGCGCCGTCTTTGAGCACACGCACGCTGTATCCGGGCAAGGCGCTGTCCCCCTGGTAGACATACAGGAAGATGCGCACCAGGTTGTTGGCTTCCGGGAATTGTTCCTGGGCGACCAGATTGAAGGGAAAGGAGGGCGCCGGCGGTTCGGTGGGCGCCTCAGTCTCTGCGCTGGGCGGCGCAGCGGGCGCTTCCGGCTGTGGCGCCGCCTCGGTGGCCACGGGCGCGGCCTCAGCCTCGGCCACCGCGATCGTGTCCACGGGCCCGCTGATGTCGACATAATACTTCACTGTCCAGGCTTCCCGTTCTTCAAAACAACAGATCTTCCACCACTCCTCGCTGGCGTCCTTGCCGACAACCGTGAACTCGTCGCCGCGATTGGCCATCCCCAACACGGGATACTCCAGTCCTGGGCCGCTCCGAATATTGACCAGGTCGTCATTGATCACCGCGATGACCCCTTCGCCGGCCGCCCCGGTCGTGCCCTCCGCCTCGGGAAGCGGCGTTGGGGTGAGTGGTGCCGTAGGCAAGGCGGCCGCTGTATCCGCGACAGGCGGCGGGGTGGCGGGCGCCTGCGCCTGCGCCGCCGGGGTCGGCGTGAAGGTAGGGCGCGGTGTACGGATCAAGGTCTCTTCCGCCGGAATCTCGGTGCGTGAACCGAAGCAGCCGGCCAGTGAGAGGGGGGCGATTGACAGCAGAATGTAGAGAACAAACGAACGTAAAATCATAGCAGAGTTAAATGGGCGGTAACGCTCAGCGCACGCGCACCCAGCCTATGTAAACCTCCCGGTTCGGGTTGCTGGGTGACGTGGTGAACGTTACGAGGTCAGAAAGCTGTTTGCCCGCCCCATCGGAAACGTATACGGACCAGGTTCCGGTTCCAAGTAGGGTGAGGGGGGTCTCAGTACTCGGCGGGTCCAGCTTTTGGGGATCGGGCGGCTTGTATTCGTATTTATAGTTGTACTGGACACGGTTGCCCGCGCCGGGTGGTGCACTCCATTCGAAGCGATCGTAGCTGGGAAGGACCGTGTTGGTACTCGGCCGGTCGAAGCCCTCAAACTTGACGCTAACGAAGTAGCCTGGCGCCGGCTCTTCCGTCGGTGGCGTGCCAATGAAGAGCTTGATCCAGATGGTGAGGAACTGATTCTCCGTCGGGAAGAATTGGGGACCAATGGCCCGTTCGAACGGATAGGGCGTCGCGGTCGGCGTTGGCGTCACCGTGGCCGTTTCAGTCGGTGTAAAGGTCGGCGTCGGTGTGGGGGGTGGTTGGGCCACGACCAGCGCGACTGCCTCCGTCTCGTTGACCACGCGCACATGGGTAGAGGCAACCCACACGGAAAAACCGTTCACGCAGCAGACCTCATACCAGGTGCCTGCGGTGTTGCGACCAATGATGGCAATGGGAATGCCTGGGCCCAGTTGGGCCACCAGCGGATATTCAGGGCCAGGACCTGTACGAAGCGCGACGTAGCCGCTGTCCACAACAATATAGGGCGTGGCTGTCGGTTCCGGGGTGAAGGTTTCCGTTGGAAACGGCGTCGGCGTGGGCAGACCGGGACCGGGCGTCGTGCCTGGAACACCTGCGGCAGGCGTTAACGCGGCCTGGGCGGTCAATATCTCGGCCGTGGCGGTAAGCTCCGCGGGCATGGGGGTCGGCGTGATTGTCGGTGTGTCTGTGGCCAACGGCGTGGGCGTATCGGTAGGCGGAATCGCGATGATCACCTTGTCCGCGTCAATCGTGGGCTGGATGACGATGACGCCGGGCGTGCCATCGCGGGGCGGCGTTACCACGACCAGCGGCTGGAGCGCTTCGGGGGTTGGCGTGAAGGTTGGTGCTAGCACGCGCGTGGGCACCGGCGTCGGCGTGGCCGGTACCAACAGGTCGGTCACCGCGCAGCCCATCGTCAGCGCTATAAAAGCCAGTGTCACGCCTGCGGCAGTAAGGCGAGCCTTCCATATAGATGATGGGCGAGAGACAGGGGAGACGGCTGGCAAGTCTGGGGCCGATTGTGCCTCCGGCACTTCAGGCGGCCTGGTCGAATGCGTCAACACAAATGCCTCGTCAGCAGTGCCCGGTTTCTGTAGGGCTGGGTGATTACGCGTCACAGCGCTGGCAGTATAGCATGGAGGAGCAGAAACGGTGAATTACTGGCGCACGTCACGCTTCGATTTGGCCGATCGGGCGGCGTCAGGGTAAGATGATGGTTCTGCGTGATCTGCCGCAGGCAGGTGCGCAGGTTCGATTCGCAGCCTTGAGCTGCAAACCACGTATCTACTATGATGCGCTTGTCTGAAAAGGAGGAATTGCATGGCGCGTGTAAAAGTGTTGTTGACAAAGGATGTGCCAGAGCTGGGCAATGCCGGCGAGGTCTTTGCCGTGGCAGGCGGCTATGCGCGTAACTACCTGATGCCGCGCGGCATGGCGGTGCTGGCTACTCGCGGCGCCCTGAAGCAGGCTGAGGAAATCAAGCAGAATGCAATGCGCCGCCGCGCCCGCGAGCGCGCCAATGCTGAGGCCCAGGCCCAAATGATT
>JACFMY010000047.1:16603-20017 GCA_019455155.1 Caldilineaceae bacterium | reverse complement strand
AAGAAGCTGCTCTTCATGGCCAACGCTGGCGAGACCGATCGCCTCTACGGCTCGGTTACGAGCGCTGAGATCGCCGAGCGGCTTTCCTCGGAGGTTGGATTTGAGGTGGACCGCCGCCGCATTGAGCTTGAGCATCCCCTGCGCGAGCTGGGCATCTTCGACTTGACCCTGCGGCTCATGGCAGAGGTCTCGGCCACTTTCCAGGTCGCCGTCGTGCGTGAAGGCGAGAATTGGGCCGCTGCCGAGGCGCGCCGCGCGGCAAAGGCTGCGGCGGCTGCCAAACCGGCTCAGCCAGCTCAGGCGGCAGGTGAGGGGCAACAGAACGCCTGATCTGCCTCGCCAATGATTGCTGCGTTCGTCTGAAGAAGAGCGGCGCCAGGAGGATCAACCCTCCGGCGCCGTTTTTTGTTAGGCTCGCCTATTGATCTCCCACAGAGCGTTGCCCCACGTCCGCGGCCGGGGCGCGCAGCTGCTGCTGGAGGGCTTCGACCCACGCCTTGTCCATACGTGACAGACGTTGTTTCTTCAAGTTCTCGCTGATAATCCAACGTACGTCGGGATCGCGCGCACGCGCCCATTTTTCCATGAGCGGCTTGCCTGCCGCCGGATGGGCAACGACAGCCACACTCCAACAGTAGCCGAGCCCTTTGCGCAGGGCGCGAAACTCGTCCGAACGCCTGTTGGGCGCTTGCGTAATCTGCCGTGTGATCCGGTCCAACATTTCCAGGACTGCCGTCGTTGTTGCTCCGTCCTGCAGGAGCACGGGCTCGCACAACGCCGCGGCGGCTGCGCGTTGCTCCAACCAAGTGCCCTCACACCACGGCTGCAGCGCTTCCACCAGGCGCTGCATAGCGGGCCCGCCATAGCTTTGGAGCGCCATGGCCACGGCCTCCCGAATCCGCCAGCGCGAGTCATTGGCATGGTGGCGCAGGCGATCGAGCATGGTCAGGTCGCCTTCGACCAGGAGACGTCCAAGCCCCAGGACGCCGCAGAAGGCCAGGAACTCGTCGGGCGTGTTGACCGGCGCGCGGGTGGCGTCCAGCGCGGCGTAGCGCAGAAACAGGGCAGGCGTACCCAAGCCGGCAACGACCTGGGCAAGCTCCAGGTTGCCGCGCGGTCCAGGCAGGCCTGACTCGCGACGCAGCAGCTCGTCCCACTCTTCGTCTGTAGCCAGCAGCTGCTGGCGGTACGCATCCGCCTTGCTCATTCTGCGCCACCTTTGCGCGTCACAGCCGGCCGCGCTCAGCCAGTGCCCACGTCCATATAGCCTTCGCTGACCAGAACGGACGCGCCGCCGACGCGCACCGCCGTGAAGGTCCCGTCCACCTTGTCTGCTTCCACTTCCAGCAGACTTGGCCGGCCCATTTCAATGCCCTGCTCGACCAGCCACCGGAATGTGCCGGTGGTTTCAGTCTCACGGCTGCCCAGGTAGCCGGCCAGCGCCGCGGCTGCGGCGCCCGTGGCCGGGTCCTCGACGATGTTCATGGCCGGCGCAAACATGCGTGCACGCAGATCGCAGTCTGGGCGCCCAGGGTCAAAGGTCAGGACGTAGACATGAGGCGCCCACCAGCCGGCAAGAAGGGACGCCCACTGCTCCCGGTTCAGCCTGACACGCGCCAGCGTCACGCGGTCACGGACTGGCACGAACAAGAAGGGCACGCCGCAGGAAACGGCCTGGGGCGCGTAGGCGCCGGTCAGAAAATCGGCGGCTTCCAGTGAAAGGAGCGCGGCCAGCGCGTCCGTGTCTGGCGCTGGCGGCCCGAATTCGGGAAGCTGGGCCGCCGTCAAGATGGCAGATTTGGGCTCTCCCGCTACGCCAAAGATGGAGACGGGCACAGGACCGACGCCCTCTTCGAAAATGATCCTGGTCTCTGCTGCCTGCGTAGGGATCGCGCCGGTGGCAGCCAGCACGTAGGCCGCACCGATGGTCGGATGCCCCGCGAAGGGCAGCTCCATGCCCGGGGTGAAGATACGCAGCCGTCGTGTGTGCGCCGGGTCGTCCGGTGGGAAGACAAAGACCGTTTCCGACAGGTTGAACTCTCTAGCAATCTGCGCCATGAGTTCAGGGCTCAGGCCTGTCGCGTCGGGAAAGACTGCGAGCTGGTTGCCGCCGAAGCGCTGGTTTGTGAAGACGTCGGCGGTGTAGAAACGGTACTGCATACGTGAGCTCTTTCTAAGTACCAATATCGGTAGTGGCGACTTCGGTCTCTTTGGGACAGGTGAACGGCTGAAGCCCGTTACTACAGAATGAAGTACGGGTCGGCGATTGGCGGATCAGGCTGACTTGCGCATGCGCACGACCATGATCGGCGGTATCTCGCTGAAGTGGCTGCCCCAGCCCAGGGGATTGCCAGAGTGTGGTTGGCCGGCCGGGAAGGCGCGCTCCTCCAGTCCGTCGACCACAAAGCCATTTTTGAAACCCGTGCCCAACAGCTGTTCCAGATTCCGGTGAAAATAGATATGGGGCCGCGGCTGGTCGCGGAATGCATGCCCGTAGGCCATAGCGGCTGTCATATAGCCCTGCACCTTGACGCCGTAGGTGGTGATCACGCCCGCTTCGCTGTCCGTCATCTCGCCCATGGTCGCCGTAAACGGGTTGTTGAAGCAGGGGTGCATGAGCGAAAACACGAAGCGTCCCCCGGGCCGCAGCAGCTGGGCAAGCGCACGAAATAGCGGGTCAATCTCCGCCATATCAAAGAGTGCCATGGCGGCCAGCGCGGCGTCGAAGCTCGCAGCCGGGCCAAGCGCCAGGAGCGCAGCTTCGTCCGTGGCATCAACCACGGTATAGCGAATGCGATCCCCGTGGTCGCCGGAGCGACGCCGGGCATGGGCGAGCATCTCTTCAGAAAAGTCACAGGCCACGACTTCTGCTCCCAATGCGGCCAGCCGTCGTGATGTCAGGCCGTTGCCGCAGGCGATGTCCAGCACCCGTTCGCCCGGCTGCACATTCAGCAGGCGCTCGCTTGCCGGCCAGGAAAGGACTTCGACGAAGTCATTGCCTTCGCCCATGCGCTCATCCCACAGAAGTGCGTTGGTGTTCCAGGCGGCGCGCGTCTCTGCGTTCGCCCGTTGCAAGTCCGCTTGATTCATGGTGACACGTTCTCCCATCTGTCTGCTCTAGCAAGCGGTGACGGGGAGGTCAGGCGTCAATTCTCCTCGTCGGTCACCTCGAAGGAGTGTGACAGCTTCGTCACCCCGCGTATTGTCGCGGCTACGGAACAGTATTTCTCCTCTGAGAGCGCGATGGCCCGCTCCACCTTGGCCGGATCGAGGTCGTGGCCACTCACTACATAGTGCAGGTGAATATCGGTAAATTGGTATGGCGCTTCCGACGCCTGGTTGGCATCGGCGGTGATGTAGAGGCCGGTCAAGGCCTGGCGCTGGCGTTTGAGTATCATGACCACATCGTAGGCC